>DATADI010000629.1:0-22628 GCA_036258615.1 Thermomonospora sp.
GCCGCCGCGCTGCGGGAGGCCGCCGGGGCGCCCCTGCCGCCCGCCGAGCGCGGCGACGTCGACCGGATCACCGCCGCCGCCCGCACCGCCCTCGGCGACGACCGCTACGCCGCCGAGTTCGACCAGGGCAGGCTCGACGACCCGTCCGAAGTGGACCCGAAGCCGTTCTGAAGCACGTCCGGGCAGGCTGCGCCGCATGAACACCGACGTGACCGACAGCCGTGACCCCTCGGTGGTCGAGCATGTCCGCCGCTACCTGACGACGGACGGCGCGGACGGCTACCTCGAAGGCGGCATGACCAACCTGGTGATCACCACCGTGGGGCGGCGCTCCGGCCGGCGCCGCCGCACCGGTCTGTTCTTCGGCCGGGACGGCGACCGGTACGTCCTGGTCGCCTCCGGCTCGGTGCCCGGCCGGACCCGGCTGCCCGACTGGTACCTCAACCTCCTGGCCCACCCCGAGGCCGAGGTCCAGGTGCTGGCCGACCGCTTCACCGTCCGCGCCCACCGCGCCGAGGGCGCCGAACGCGACCGCCTGTGGCGGATGATGCTCGACCGCGCCCCGATCTACCGCCGCTACGCCGACCAGGCCCCCCACGAGATCCCGGTCGTCGTCCTGGAACATGCCTGACCGTCCGGAAACGGCCAGAACCTCCGGGGACGCCGGGTCTGGTGTTCACTGATCGCCATGCCGGATGCCGCACGCCTGGGACGACGGGCACTCGCCGTCCTCACCGCCGGAGCGCTGCTCCTCGCGGTGAGTTTCCTCGACTGGTTCGGTGTCGCCTGGGAGAGGTCCGAGGGCCTGGGCGACCTGGCGGCGGTCAACGCGTGGCAGGCGTCCACGCGCTGGACCGCCGCCGTGCTGCTCGGCGCGGCCGGAGCCGTCGTGTGGACGGCCGGGCGGCGCGTCTCCACCGGACGCCGGGGTGACGCGCTGGCCGCGGTGCTCGTCCTCACGGGCCTGCTGTGCGGGCTGTGGCAGTGGTGGGACGCCCGCGAACAGGGACGGGGCTTCGCCGCGTCCCGCGCGTACGCCGAGGTCGCCCCCAGGCCGGCGGCGGCGGAGCCGTCCCGTACGGCCCGGATCGTCATCAGCGAGCCCTACGCCACCGCAACGGAGAGCGGCATCATCCGGCGCGATCGGCTGATGAGCCTGGACGGGGCCGGGTACGACTCCGGACCCCGCGCCGGGTTCCACCTCGGGATGGGCCTGCTGGTGGCGGAACTGGCGCTGGTCGCCGGGATCCCGGTGCGCCGCCGCCCCCGCATCTCGGGTGCGGGGGCCGCGCGCGGCCGTCAGTAGGCGCTCTGGGTGTCCTCGCCCGGGGCGTCGGTGAGGCGCTGCAGGTAGTTCTGCTCACCGAGCGACCGGACCAGGCTCAGCTCGGTCTCCAGGTAGTCGATGTGCTGCTCCTCGTCGGCGAGGATCTCCTCGAAGATCCGGGCGGAGGTCACGTCACCGCGCGAGCGCATCAGCTCGATGCCGGGGCGCAGCCGGTTGACCGCCTCCAGCTCGATCGCCAGGTCCGCCTCCAGCTGCTCCACCACGGTCTGGCCGATGCGCAGCGGGTTGAGCTTCTGGTAGTTGGGCAGCCCCTCGAGGAACAGGATCCGGTCCGTCAGGCGCTCCGCGTGCTTCATCTCGTCGATGGACTCGTGGCGCGTGTGCTTGGCGAGCCGGGTGTAGCCCCAGTTCTGCTGCATCTTGGCGTGCAGGAAGTACTGGTTGATCGCCGTGAGCTCGGCGGTGAGCTGCTCGTTGAGCAGCGCGATGATGTCCTTGTCACCTTCCATAGATCCTCATGCTTCCATGCGAACGGCGGCTTAGGACAGCATAAGATCCCCGGTCGGCGCTGTGACGTCGGCCATCACAGGCGGATCGGGGTCGAGGACCCGGGTACGAGCCGTTATGTCAGGCTGCGGTCGGTGACGCGGACCCCCCTTCGGCGAGTTCGGCGACCAGGGGAGCGGCGGGGACGGTCTCCAGCGGGAGCGGCCCGCCGGTGAAGGCGTCGACCAGCTCACCGGCGGTGCGGGCCTCGCTGACGATCGCGCACAGCCGCTTGGTGCAGACCCCGCAGCCGGGCTTCATCCCGCACGCCTTCTTGACCTCCCGGGTGGTGCACGCACCGGCGGCGACGCACGAGCGCACGTCGTCCTCGGTGACACCGTTGCAGATGCAGACGTACATCCGGCGGGGAGACCTCTCGGGAGGGCGCTCGGGGGGAGCGCGCAGACTGTCAGGGCCGCCTCATTAGGTAAGGCTCCCCTAAGGTAACCCACGAATGTCCGAATTGGCCAGTCCGGGTCCCGCCGGTGTGAGCGACCCCCTGTGGGGAAGGCACTCCGGGAGTCATCGAGGAGGGCGGGACGTGGGGAGCTTCTGGCCTGGGCAGGCCTATCCGCTGGGCGCGCACTTCGACGGGGCGGGGACCAACTTCGCGGTGTTCTCCGAGGTGGCCGAGCGGGTGGAGCTGTGCCTGTTCGACGGCGCGGGGCCCGGCGGCAACGAGACCAGGCTCACACTGCCGGAGGCCGACGGGTTCGTCTGGCACGGCTACCTGCCGGGGATCATGCCCGGCCAGCGGTACGGGTTCCGGGTGCACGGCCCGTACGACCCGCACCAGGGCCTGCGGTGCAACCCCAGCAAGCTGCTGCTGGACCCGTACGCCCAGGCGATCGAGGGCGAGATGGACTGGGACCAGTCCTGTTTCGGCTACACCTTCGGCGACCCGTGGTCGCGCAACGACGCCGACTCGGCCCCGCACACCATGCGCTCGGTCGTGGTCAACCCGTACTTCGACTGGGGCGACGACCGGCCGCCGCGCACCCCGTACCACGAGACGGTGATCTACGAGGCGCACGTGAAGGGGCTGACGATCCGCCACCCCGACATCCCGGAGCGGCTGCGCGGCACCTACGCCGGGCTGGCCCACCCGGTGATGATCGACTACCTGTCCGAGCTGGGCGTGACCGCCGTGGAGCTGATGCCGGTGCACCAGTTCGTCCACGACGACGTGCTGATCCGGCGGGGGCTGCGCAACTACTGGGGCTACAACACCATCGGGTTCTTCGCCCCCCACAACGAGTACTCCTCCTCCGGCCAGCGCGGTGAGCAGGTGCTGGAGTTCAAGGCGATGGTGAAGGCCCTGCACGAGGCGGGCATCGAGGTGATCCTCGACGTGGTCTACAACCACACCGCCGAGGGCAACCACCTGGGGCCGACCCTGTCGTTCCGGGGCCTGGACAACACCTCCTACTACCGGCTGGTGGACGACGACCCCCGCTACTACATGGACACCACCGGCACCGGCAACAGCCTGCTGATGCGCTCCCCGCACGTGCTCCAGATGATCATGGACTCGCTGCGGTACTGGGTGACCGAGATGCACGTGGACGGGTTCCGCTTCGACCTGGCCGCCACGCTGGCCCGCGAGCTGCACGAGGTGGACCGGCTGTCGGCGTTCTTCGACCTCGTCCAGCAGGACCCGGTGGTGTCGCGGGTCAAGCTGATCGCCGAGCCGTGGGACGTGGGGGAGGGCGGCTACCAGGTCGGCAACTTCCCGCCGCTGTGGACCGAGTGGAACGGCCGCTACCGCGACACCGTGCGGGACTACTGGCGGGGCCGCCCGGCGACCATGCCCGACTTCGCCTCCCGGCTGACCGGCTCCTCGGACCTGTACGCCGACGACGGCCGCCGCCCCAGCGCCTCGATCAACTTCGTGACCTGCCACGACGGGTTCACCCTGCACGACCTGGTGTCGTACAACGTCAAGCACAACGACGCCAACGGCGAGGGCAACCGGGACGGCACCGACGACAACCGCTCCTGGAACTGCGGCTACGAGGGCTCCACCGACGACCTGGACGTGCTGGCGCTGCGCGAGCAGCAGAAACGCAACATGCTCACCACGCTGTTCCTGTCGCAGGGCGTGCCGATGCTCTCGCACGGCGACGAGCTGGGCCGCAGCCAGCGCGGCAACAACAACACCTACTGCCAGGACAACGACCTGTCGTACCTGGACTGGGAGCGGCTGCGCGACAACTTCCCGCTGCTGGACTTCGTGCAGAAGCTCACCCGGCTGCGGGCCGCGCACCCGGTGTTCCGCCGCCGCCGGTTCTTCCGGGGCCGCCCGCCCGCCGACCCGGCCGACTCCCGGCTGTCGGACATCGGCTGGTTCACCCCGGACGGCCGGGAGATGGCCGAGCACGACTGGCTGGCCGGGTTCGCCAAGTCGCTCCAGGTGTTCCTGAACGGCGAGGCGATCAGCGAGCCGGGCCGCCACGGCGAGCGGATCCGCGACGACTCGTTCCTGCTGGTCTTCAACGGGCACCACGGCGACCTGCGGTTCACGCTGCCCCATGAGCGGTACGGCGACTCGTGGGCCAAGGTCCTCGACACCGCCGACCCCCTCCTGGTCGAGGGCGAGGAGTACCGCTCCCTCAAGGCCGGCGAGTCCCACCTGGTCGCCGCCCGCTCCGTCCTGGTGCTCCGCCGTGTCTGAGGACCCGCGTTCCACATACCGCCTCCAACTCCGTAAGGAGTTCGGCTTCGCCAAGGCCGCCGGGCTGGCCGGGTATCTGGCGGACCTCGGTGTCTCGCATGTCTACCTGTCGCCGATCCTGCAGGCCGCACCCGGGTCGGCGCACGGGTACGACGTCGTCGACCACACCCGGATCTCCGAGGAACTGGGCGGGGAGGCGGCGTTCCGCGCGATGGCCGCCGCGTTCCGGGAGGCCGGGCTGGGGATCGTGGTGGACGTCGTGCCCAACCACATGGCGACCCCCGCGCCCGAACACCTGAACCGGCCGTGGTGGTCGGTGCTGGCCGAGGGGAGGGACTCGCCGTACGCGCGGTGGTTCGACATCGACTGGGAGGCGGGGGACGGCCGGGTCCTGCTGCCCGTGCTGGGCGCCGAGGACGACGAGCCGGTCCGGGACGGTGACGTGCTGCGCTACCACGACCACGTGTTCCCGCTGCCCGACGATCACTACCGGCCGGTGTACTGGCGGCGGGGCCCCAACTACCGCCGGTTCTTCGAGATCTCCACGCTCGCCGGGCTGCGGGCCGAGGACCCGGAGGTGTTCGAGGCCACCCACGCGGTGATTCTGCGGCTGGTCGCCGAGGGGCTGATCGACGGCCTGCGCATCGACCATCCCGACGGCCTCGCCGCCCCCCGCGCGTACCTCGACACGCTGGCGGAACGCACCGGCGGCGTCTGGACGGTCGTGGAGAAGATCCTCACCGGCCCCGAGGAACTGGCCCCCGACTGGCGCTGCGCGGGCACCACCGGGTACGACGCGCTCGGCATGGTCGACGGCGTGTTCGTCAACCTCGACGCCGAATGGCCCATGAACGAGATCTACTACGACGTCATCGGTCGCCCGGTCGCCTTCCAGGACGTCGCCCACCAGGCCAAACGCCAGGCGGCCGACGAGGGGCTGCGGCCCGAGACCGAGCGGCTGCACCGGGCGCTGTGCCGTGTCCTGCCCTCCCACGACCCGGGGGAGCTGCGGTCGGCGCTGGTGGAGCTGCTGGTGGCGATGCCCGTCTACCGCGTGTACGTGGAGCCCGGCGAGGAGGTGCTCCCGCAGACCGAGGGCGTCCTGGAGCAGGCCGCCGAGGCGGCGAAGGCCAGGCTTCCGGTGGAGTTGCACGAGGCGCTGGAGGCGATCGTGCCCGTGGTGTCCGGGAAGGTGGGCTGCTCGGACGCCTCCGCCGAGGTCGCCGTCCGGTTCCAGCAGACCGCCGCGCCGCTGATGGCCAAGGGCGTCGAGGACACCGCGTTCTACCGCTGGTCCCGGCTGGTCTCACGGAACGAGGTCGGCGGTGAGCCCGACCGCCTCGCGGTGAGCCCCGAGGAGTTCCACGCGTTCTGCGCCCGGCTGGCCCGCGACTGGCCGGGCACGATGACCACGCTGTCCACCCACGACACCAAACGCCAGGAGGACGTGCGCGCGCGGCTGGCCGTCCTCGCCGAACTGCCCGGCATGTGGGTCGAGCACCTGCGGCGCTGGCGGCGTCCGGACTCGCCGCTGGAGCCCGACCTGGAGTACCTGCTGTGGCAGACCGTCGTGGGCGCCTGGCCGCTGAGCCGAGACCGGCTGGCGGAGTACCTGACCAAGGCGATGCGCGAGGCCAAGACCCGGACGTCCTGGACGGACCCCGACCCCGCCTACGAGGCCGCCGTGCTGGAGTACGCCACGGCCATCCCCGCCGACGACATCGCCGCGTTCGTCGCGAGGATCGCCCCGTACGCGCGGGTCAACACCCTCGGGCAGAAGCTCGTCCAGCTCACCATGCCGGGCGTTCCCGACGTCTACCAGGGCTGTGAGCTGGTGGCGTTGTCGCTGGTCGACCCGGACAACCGCCGCCCGGTGGACTACGCCGACCGCCGCGCCCGCCTGGCCCGCCTCGACGCGGGCGAGCCGCCGCGCGACCTGGACGACGAGAAGCTCCTGGTGACCTCCCGCGCCCTCCGCCTGCGGCCCGACGGCGGCTACTCCCCGGTCGAGGCCACCGGGGAGGCCGCCGGGCACGTCCTCGCGTTCCGCCGTGGTGAGGCCGTCACCGTGGCGACCCGGCTCCCCGTGGGGCTGGAACGACGGGGCGGGTGGGGAGACACCGCGCTCGACCTCGACGGCACCTGGCGCGACGTTCTGACCGGGGCCGTTCACCACGATCTGCGGCTCGCCGGGCTGCTGTCCAGACTGCCCGTGGCCCTGCTGGTTCCCGGGGAGGGCCGCCGGTGACCAGGTTCGAGGTGTGGGCGCCCGAGGCGGAGAGCGTCGAGGTGGACGTCGAGACGACGCGGCACCCTCTACAGCCGGTCGCCAGGAGGCCCGGATGGTGGGCGGCGGACGTCCCCGAGGCCGGTCCCGGCACCGACTACGGCTTCGTCCTCGACGGTGGCGACGTGCTGCCCGACCCGCGTTCCCGCTGGCAGCCGCACGGCGTGCACGGCCGCAGCCGCGTCTACGACGACACCCGCCACCGGTGGACCGACGACGGCTGGCACGGCCGTCCCCTCCCCGGCAGCGTCCTGTACGAACTGCACATCGGCACGTTCACCCCCGAGGGGACGTTCGACGCGGCCATCGAACGGCTCGACCACCTGGTTGCGCTCGGCGTGGACGTCGTGGAGCTGATGCCGGTCGCGGCGTTCCCCGGGCGGCACGGCTGGGGGTACGACGGCGTCCACCTGTGGGCCGTCCACGACCCGTACGGCGGGCCCGACGGGCTCAAGCGCTTCGTGGACGCCTGCCACGGGCGGGGCCTCGCCGTCGTCCTGGACGTCGTGTACAACCACCTCGGCCCCAGCGGCAACTACCTCGGCGAATACGGGCCGTACTTCACCTCGACGTACCACACGCCCTGGGGCTCGGCGGTCAACTTCGACCAGCCCGGCTCCGACGAGGTCCGCGCGTACGTGATCGAGAACGCCCTGATGTGGCTCCGCGACCACCACCTGGACGGCCTCCGCCTCGACGCGATCCACGCCATCGCCGACAACCGCGCGGTGCACATCCTGGAGGAGCTGTCCGAACGGGTCGAGGCCCTGTCGGCGCACCTGGGCCGGGAGCTGTTCCTCATCGCCGAGTCGGACCTGAACGACCCCCGTGTCATCACCCCGCGTGAGGCGGGCGGCCTCGGCATCGACGCCCAGTGGAGCGACGACTTCCACCACGCCCTGCACGCCACCCTCACCGGCGAACGCCAGGGCTACTACTGCGACTTCGGGCCCCTGGCCGTCCTGGCGCAGGCGCTCACCCGGGTCTTCGTCCACGACGGTGGCTGGTCGCAGTTCCGGGGACGCGCCCACGGGCGGCCCGTCGACGTGTCCCGCACGCCCGCCCACCGGTTCCTCGGCTACCTGCAGAACCACGACCAGATCGGCAACCGGGCCGCGGGCGACCGCCTGTCGGCCACACTGGGCACGGGCCTGCTCAAGGTCGGCGCGGCGCTGACCCTCACCGCCCCGTTCACACCCATGCTGTTCATGGGCGAGGAGTGGGGTGCGACCACCCCGTGGTGCTACTTCACCGACCACGAGGAACCCGACCTCGGCCGGGCGGTCACCGAGGGACGCCGCCGCGAGTTCGCCCGGCACGGCTGGACCGGCGAGGTCCCCGACCCGCAGGACCCGGACACCCACCGCCGCTCGGTCCTGGACTGGTCCGAGCCCGGCCGCTCCCCGCACAAGGACCTGCTGGAGTGGTACCGCGACCTGATCGCGCTGCACCGCCGCCTGCCCGAGCTGACCGACCCCCGGCTCACCGCGGTCACCGTCGACCACGACGAGGACCGCTGGCTCGTCGTGCGGCGCGGTGCGGTGAGCGTCGCCGCCAACCTCGGCTCCGCGCCCGTCCTGGTCCCGGCCGGGCCGGGCCGCCTGCTGCTGGCCTCCGACCCGGCGGTCACCGTGTCGTCGGCCGGGCTGGTCAGTCTTCCGGCCGCTTCGGTGGCGGTGCTGGGAGCAGCGCCCGGTCCCGCGCCGACGTGACCGGGCCGTTGCGCGCGTGGGCGCGGCGGCCCAGCAGCGTCCAGGCCGCCAGCCCGGTCAGCACCAGGCTCACGAACACCATCTCCGGGCCGGTCCCCTCCAGCCAGCGGCCCTCGATCCGGGCCTGCTCCAGCGGCAGCCCGAACGAGCGGGCGGCCACGTAGCCGAGCGCGTTCAGCGCGCCCTCGGCCAGCGCGAACCACCACACCCAGCCGTGATCGGAGCGGATCACCGCGAACGCCGCGGCGGTGGCCATCACCACCGCGAGGATGACGAGCACCCCGATATACGCCTCCATCCGGAACGACAGGGGCAGGACGTCCAGATACGCCAGGGCGATGCCGAGCAGCAGCACGGCCCCGACCGGCCGCGCCACCTCCGGTGCCGGTGGCAACACGTACGGTTACCTCCCGTTTTACGTGGGTATTGCAGTATTCGAGGATGTACTACACGTGGCAAACCGCAGGTCAAGAGCCCCGCACCACCGGGGAAACGTTCATGAATGGTCATACGATGCGGGCATGACCTCTGTACTGCTCGCCGAGGACGACACGTCCATCTCCGAGCCTCTCGCCCGCGCGCTGCGGCGTGAGGGGTACACCGTCGAAGTCAGCCCCGACGGCCCGCAGGCCCTGGAAAGGGCCCTCGGCGGCGGCGTCGACCTCATCGTGCTCGACCTGGGGCTGCCCGAGCTGGACGGCCTGGAGGTGGCCCGCCGGGTCCGGTCCGAGGGACACGGCGTGCCGATCCTGATCCTCACCGCCCGCGCCGACGAGGTGGACACCGTCGTCGGCCTGGACGCGGGCGCCGACGACTACGTCACCAAGCCGTTCCGGCTGGCCGAGCTGCTGGCCCGGGTCCGGGCCCTGCTCCGCCGGGGCAGCACCGAGACGCCCATCGTGCAGGGCGTCCGCATCGACGCCGAGTCGCGCCGCGCCTGGATGGGGGACCAGGAGCTCCAGCTCACCACCAAGGAGTTCGACCTGCTGCGGGTGCTGGTCCGGGACGCCGGCAAGGTGGTCACCCGCGAACAGATCATGCGCGAGGTGTGGGACACCAACTGGTGGGGCTCGACCAAGACGCTCGACATGCACATCTCGTGGCTGCGCCGCAAGCTCGGCGACGACGCCGCGAGCCCGCGCTACATCACCACCGTGCGCGGGGTGGGGTTCCGCTTCGAACGCGGAGACTAGCCGGCCACGTCGTGAACACGCACTCCGGACGGGCCGCGCCCTGGGCGCCGGCCCCGTCGTCGCGTGGACGCGGCGCCGTTCGACCGAAGGAGGGGCCCGATGAGGCGTCGGCTGCTGCTGTCGACCCTCGCGGTGGCGCTCGTCGCCATCCTGCTGCTGGGCATCCCGCTCGCGTACGCGACGCACCGCCTCATCTACGAGGAGGCGCACCAGTCACTGGAGCGCGAGACCTCGACGATCCTCGGCGGCGTGCAGCTCAGCCTGAGCACCGGCCGCATGGTCACCGCCGAGCGGATCGCCCAGGGATATCCCGGCCGCTACATCGTGATCCGGCTGCCGGACGAGACCGTGCTGACCGCCGGTGAGCGGCCCCCGCGGGGCGCCGAGCTGCTCACCGACTCGCGCACCGCGGGCGGCGTCCACGTCCAGGTCTCCCAGCCCGCCGCGGAGGTCCGCGACGAGGCCCTGCGCCAGCTGCTGCTGATCGGCAGCCTGGCGCTGCTCGGTGTCGCGGTCACCGTCGGGCTGGCGATGTTCCAGGCCCGCAAGTTCACCCTGCCGCTCAGCGACCTCGCCGAGACCGCCGACCGGCTCGGCACCGGCAACGCCCGGCCCCGCCGCCGCCGCTACGGCATCCCCGAGGTGGACCGGGTCGCCGAGGTGCTGGACCGCAGCGCGGTGCGGATCGCCGACCTGCTGGCGGCCAGCCGCGAGTTCGCCTCCGACGCCAGCCACCAGCTCCGCACCCCGCTGACCGCGCTGTCCATGCGGCTGGAGGAGATGATCGAGGCCGCCGACTACCCCGACA
The DNA here is from genome assembly GCA_036258615.1 of Thermomonospora sp. Classification (GTDB taxonomy): domain Bacteria; phylum Actinomycetota; class Actinomycetes; order Streptosporangiales; family Streptosporangiaceae; genus Thermomonospora. Next base: position 10,509 of record DATADI010000629.1, read on the forward strand.
TCGTCCGGGAGGAGGGCGCCGCCGCGCTGTCGCAGGCCGAACGGCTGGTCGCGGTGGTCGAGCAGCTGCTGGCGCGGGCCCGGCACGACCGGACCGGCGCCGCCGAGCCGGTCGCCGTGGACGACGTCGTCGCCCAGCAGGTGGAGGAGTGGCGGCCGATCTTCCGCCGGGCCGGGCGCGACATCCGGCTCACCGGCGAACGCGGCCTGGTGGGCCTGGTCAGCCCGGCGAGCCTGTCGCAGATCGTGGCGACCCTGCTGGACAACTCGCTGGTGCACGGCGCCGGCACCGTGACGATCACCACCAAGAACAGCGCCAGCTCGGTCGTCGTGGAGGTCGGCGACGAGGGCACCGGGGTCCCGCCCGAGCTGGAGCGCCGGGTCTTCGAACGCAGCGTCACCGGCGGCGGCGGCACGGGCCTCGGCCTCTACCTCGCCCGTTCCCTGGCCGTGGTGGACGGGGGGCGGCTGGAGCTGCTGCAGGCCCGCCCGGCGGTGTTCGCGGTGTTCCTGCGCCAGGCGGCGGAGATGCACCTGGTGGCCGAGCCCGTCGTGGTCGGCCCCGCCTGACCCGCGCTCAGCGGGCCCGCACGTCGTGGCGGGCACGGACGCCGTTCACCGGCGTGCCGTTCACGACGCCGTTCGGGGTGCCGTTCACACCGTGCACGCCGTTCACCGCGCCGTTCACGCCGGGCGCGGGAGCCGGGGGCGCCTCGGGGAGCCCGGAGTGCGGATCCACCGCCGGGGCCTCCACCGGCAGGAACACCCACTTCTTGTACGACCAGAACCGGAACAGCGTCGCCACCCCGGTGCCGATCACCAGCGCCGCGTTGTACGCCAGCGGCCCGTCCTGGCCCAGCCCGTAGTGGGTGAACCCGATGAACAGGTTCGTGATCACCAGGCCGACGCCGTTCAGCGCGAAGAACAGCACGTACTCGCGGCCCAGCCCCGACCGGTCCCGGTGCCGGAACGTCCAGTAGCGGTTGGCCGCGTACGCGAACGTGGTGGCGACCACGGTGGCGACCACGTTCGACTTCAGCGGGCCCAGCTGCAGCCCGAACTGCAGGGCGTTGGCCAGGCCGATGGTGATGACGAACGCGACGGCCCCGACGCTGCCGAACTTCGCGAGCTCGCGCACCAGGTGCTCGAACCGCCGGTACAGGGTGGCGATCAGGCTCACGAAGCGGGACCGTCCTTCCGGGCGACGGGGATGGTTGCTGCAGGACGAGAATAGAGGCATGGTGCCGCAGTGACAGCGGAAGCGTGATGATTCGGTCGTACCCGATCATCGCAGCCCCCCATACCCCATGGGACGCCCACCACGCCCGCTCCGTTCACCGGCACCGGCCCGATAACCTTCCCGATGTGAGAGAACCTGGTCAGATGCCGGTCGTGGGCATGGTGGGAGGCGGGCAGCTCGCCCGGATGACCCACCAGGCTGCGATCGCCCTCGGTGTCCAGCTGCGGGTGCTGGCCGCGTCCCCCCAGGACTCCGCGGCACGCGTGTGCGCGGACGTGCGGATCGGCGCCCACACCTCCCTGGAGGACCTGCGGTCCTTCGCCAAGGACTGCGACGTGGTCACCTTCGACCACGAGCACGTCCCGCCCGCCTGCATCCGGGCGCTGGAGGAGGACGGGGTCGCCTGCCGTCCCGGCTCGGCGGCCCTGCTGCACGCGCAGGACAAGCTGGTCATGCGGGAACGCCTCAGCGCCGCCGGAGCCCCCTGCCCGAAGTTCGCCGCCCTCCCCGCCGACGATCCGCTCCCCGCGCTGGAGGCGTTCGCCGCCGACGCCGGATGGCCCGTCGTCCTCAAGGCGACCCGCGGGGGGTACGACGGCAAGGGCCTGTGGATCGTCCACGATCCCGGCCCCGCCACCGCCGAACTCCTCGGCCGCCTGACCGGTGAGGGCGTCGCGCTGATGGCCGAGCAGCACGTCACGTTCCGCCGTGAGCTGTCCGCGCTGGTCGCCCGCTCCCCGTACGGGCAGGGCGCGGCGTACCCGGTGGTGGAGACCGTCCAGCGGGACGGGATCTGCCACGAGGTGATCGCCCCCGCCCCCGGGCTGGACGACGACCTGGCCGCCGAGGCCCAGCGCCTCGCCCTCGACATCGCCGAACGGCTGGACGTCGTGGGGCTGCTGGCGGTGGAGCTGTTCGAGACCTCCTCCGGCGTCGTGGTGAACGAACTGGCCATGCGCCCCCACAACTCCGGGCACTGGACGATCGAGGGCTCCCGCACCTCCCAGTTCGAGCAGCACCTGCGCGCCGTGCTGAACCTCCCCCTGGGCTCCACCGAGCCCGTCGCCCCGTACACGGTCATGGCGAACGTCCTCGGCGGCGACGAGCCCGACCTGTACCCGCGCTACCTCCACGTGATGGCGCACGACCCGGCGGTGAAGGTCCACTTCTACGGCAAGGACGTCCGGCCCGGCCGCAAGATCGGGCACGTCACCGTGCTCGGCGACGACCCGGACGACCTGCTCGAACGCGCCCGCCACGCGGCGGACTACCTGCGCTGGGGCCCCGCGATGGGGCCCGCGCCGAAGGAGGAGGCATGACGGCACCGCAGGTCGGCGTGGTGATGGGCAGCGACTCCGACTGGCCCGTCATGCGGCAGGCCGCCGAGGCCCTCGACGAGTTCGGCATCCCCTACGAGGCCGACGTGGTCTCCGCCCACCGGATGCCGCACGACATGATCGCCTACGGCTCCGAGGCCGCCGCCCGGGGCCTGCGCGTCATCATCGCCGGCGCGGGCGGCGCCGCCCACCTGCCGGGCATGCTCGCCTCCGTCACCCCGCTCCCCGTCATCGGCGTCCCGGTCCCTCTCAAGCACCTGGACGGCCTGGACTCGCTCCTGTCGATCGTCCAGATGCCCGCCGGGGTCCCGGTCGCCACGGTCGCCGTCGGCGCCGCCCGCAACGCCGGGCTGCTCGCCGTCCGCATCCTGGCCGCCTCCGACGACACCCTCCGCACCCGCATGACCGACTTCCAGCAGGACCTGTACAACCAGGCCAAGGCCAAGGGTGCCCGCCTGAGGGAGAAGGCTCAGTAGCGGCGGGACCATTCCACGGCGGGGCAGCGGTCCATGACCACGTGGAGGCCTGCCGCCAGGGCGCGTTCGGCGGCGGGCTCGTCGATCACGTCGAAGGGCATCCAGACCGCTCCGGCGCCCCGGGCGATGGCCTCGTCCACGACTCCGCCGGCGAACTCGGCGCGGCGGTAGACCCCCACGACGTCGATCCGGACGTCGGCGGGGATGTCGGCCAGTGACGCGTATCCCGGTTCGCCGAGCACCGTCGGGGCGTCGGGGTGGACGGGGATGATCCGCTTGCCGCGTCGCTGGAGCCTGCGGGCCTGGTCGTACACCGTCTTGGCCGGGTTGTCGGCCAGGCCCACGAACGCCCATGTCCGCGACTCGGTCAGCAGCCGAGTGATCACATCCGGATCCGCATAACGCTCACCCATATCGGGTGCAACCGGCGTGACGGGTGATTGCTTCCGTCGTACGGGTGCTAGTGGTCTCGCCCGGTGCCGGGGCCGGTGCGGGCGCGGAAGGTGCGGCGGTAGGTGTCCGGGGGGACGCCGACCGTGCGGTTGAAGTGCCGCCGCAGTGTCGTGGCGGTGCCCATGCCGGTGGCCGCCGCGATGGCGTCGATGCCGTCGTCGGTGGTCTCCAGCAGTTCCTGGGCGCGGCGGATCCGCTGGGTCAGCAGCCACTGCAGCGGGGTGGTGCCGGTCACCGACCTGAAGTGGCGGCCCAGGTTGCGTGAGCTCATGGCGGCCTGGCGGGCCAGGTCCTCGACGGTCAGGGGGCGGTCCAGCCGTTCGATCGCCCAGGGGAGCAGGTCCGCGAGCGGGTGGTCGTCCTGCGCGGGCACCGGAGCGGTGACGAACTGGGACTGGCCGCCCGCCCGGTGCGGGGGCACGACCAGGCGGCGCGCGACCGCGTTCGCGACGGCCGAGCCGTGGTCGAGGCGGACGAGGTGCAGGCACAGGTCCATCGCGGCGGCCTTTCCGGCCGAGGTCAGGACGCTGCCGTTGTCCACGTACAGGACGTCGGGGTCGACCTCCACCCGGGGATACCGCGTGGCCAGCGCCTCGGTGTGCGCCCAGTGCGTGGTGGCGCGCCGTCCGTCCAGCAGACCGGCGGCGGCCAGCACGAACGCGCCCGTGCACAGGGCGGCGACGCGCGCGCCCGCCTGGTGGGCCGCGCGCACCGCGTCGAGGAGGTCGCCGGGCGGGTCGGCGTCGACGTCGGCCCACGCCGGGACGATCACGGTGTCGGCGCTCGGCAGCCGGTCGAGCCCGTGGTCGGGCTCCAGCCGGAACCGGCCCGCCCGGACGGGGCCCGGTCCGCAGCCGACGAGGCGGTACCAGGGGCCGGTCACACCGGCCGGTGCGGTGCCGAACACCTCGTAGGCCACCGCCAGCTCGAAGTGCAGCATCCCGTCGGTGACGGCGACCGCGACCGTGTCCATGTCCGGAATTGTACGGGGGATGGCGTTCCAGACACTCGTGCGGGACGGCCGCCCATCGCCAGGATCTCTGGAGGCGGATCCACCGAGGACGAACGGGAGCAACGATGGGATCGGGTCAGGCGGTCGCGGTCTTCGGCGCGTACGGGCACACCGGGCGTTTCGTGGTGGCGGAGCTGCGGGAACGCGGGTTCGTCCCGGTCCTGTCGGGTCGCGATGCCGGGAAGCTGGAGGCACTGGCGGCGTCCTTCCCGGGGCTCGAGGTCCGGCCCGCGTCGGTCGGCGATCCGGGGTCGCTCGACCGCGCGCTGGCCGGTACGGCGGCGGTGGTCAACACCGCCGGGCCGTTCGCCGCGACGGCCGCCCCGGTGATCGAGGCGGCGCTGCGTGCCCGCGTCCCGTACGTGGACGTGGCGGCCGAGATCGAGGCCAATGCGGACACGTTCGCGCACTTCGCGGAGCGGGCCCGTGCCGCCGAGACCGTGATCGTCCCCGCGATGGCGTTCTTCGGCGGTCTCGGTGATCTGCTGGCCACCGCCGCGATGGGCGACTGGACGGCCGCCGACGAGGTGCACGTCGCCTACGGGCTGAGCAGCTGGCACCCCACGGCGGGGACGCGGGCCTCGGGCACGGTCTCCCGGGAACGGCGGGACGGGCGGCGGGTCCGCTTCACCAACGGGAAGCTGGAGTACCACCAGGACGCGCTGCCGTCCCTGAAGTGGACGTTTCCCGAGCCGACGGGCGTGCGGCCGGTCATCGGGGAGTTCAGCATGGCCGACGTCGTCACGATCCCCAGCCACCTGGCGGTCCCCGAGGTGCGCTCGTACATGACGGTCGAGGCGGTCGAGGACCTGTCGGCCCCGGGCACACCGGCACCGGCGGCGGCCGACGAGCGCGGACGCTCCGACCAGACGTTCGTGGTCGACGTCGTCGTGCGCTCGGGCGACGCGGAACGACGCGCCACGGCCAGCGGCCAGGACATCTACGCCGTGAGTGCGCCGCTCGCGGTGGAGGCGGTCCACCGCGTCCTGTCGGGGCAGACCAGGACGACCGGGGTCGCCTCCGCCGGGGAGATCTTCGACGCGCCCGACTTCCTCCGGGCGCTGTCCTCGCACCTGTCCGTGGAGCTGCGTCCCTAGCGGCCTAGACCGTGCCGTGTTCGGGCTCGCTGGTCGTGCGCTCGGCGAGGGCCTCCAGTTCGGTGACCGCCTTGTCGGTGGCCGTCTCGGCGGCGATCTCGGTGGCCAGGCGCTGGGCCGCGCGCCGGTAGGAGGGGTCGTGGAGGACCCGCTCGATCGCGCGTGCGATCGTGCGGGGTGAGGCGCCCTTCTTCACGGTGACCCCGGCTCCGGCGAGTTCGACGTGCCGGGCCACCTCCGTCTGGTCGCGGCCCTGCGGGATGCAGACCAGAGGGACCCCGGCGGCCAGGGACTTGACGGCCGTCCCGTGACCGGCGTGGGTGATCGTCACGGCGGCGTGGCGCAGCACCGGGGTGTGCGGCGCCGTCGCGGTGACCAGGACGTTGCCCGGTGCGCGGACCGTCGCCGGGTCCACCGCCGGACCGGTCGTCAGCAGGGCGCGCACCGGCAGTGTCCCGAGGGCTTCGGCGATGCGCTCGAGCAGCCGTCGCTGGTCCATGAAGGAGGAGCTGAGGCCGACCAGTGCCAGCGGCGCGTCGCCCTCCGGCAGCTCCGGCTCTCGCTCCCCGGCCCAGGCGGGATCGTCCAGCCGTGGTCCGACGTGGCGCACGTGGGCGGGGAACCGCCGTTCGGGGTAGTCCAGCGCGCGCGGGGAGAGCACGAGGCAACGATCGACGCGGTCGAACGCGTCGATCACCGAATCCACCGGCGGGAGGCCGTTCGCGGCGCGAGCGGCGTTGAGCGCGGGCAACCCCTTCGCCCACGGTCTGGTGGACAGCCCCGCCACGAGCCGATCACGCAGGCGTCCGAACGGGCCGGTGGCGGGTGCGAACCCCGGGCCGAACGGCGGCGCCCCGGGAGTGGGGAGCGGATAGAGGGTCGTCACGAGCGAGGCCACCGGGACCTTGGCGGCTTCTCCGGCGGTGAGTACGCCGAGCAGCACGTGCTCGGTGACCAGCACGTCGGCCGGGCGGGCGCGCAACTCCGCCAGGGTGTCGCGGGCGTAGTCGGCCGCGGGTCCGCAGACGATGCGGTCCCGCAGCCGCGCGAACTCGCCCAGTGGCGTGCGGGCCTCGAAGTCCCTGATGATGTCCTTGTCCGGGTCGGAGGGGTCGCCCTGGGGCGCGGTCGTCCAGGCGACCGGCTCCGCGCCGGTGGCGGCCACGTCGTCGTGCAGCGAGGCGTCGGCCAGCGCCCGGACGTGGTGGCCGCGTTCGCGCAGCGGGCGGACGACCGAGAGGGCCGGTGGCACGGCTCCGCCGCCGGCCCACAGTGCGAACAAGAAGCTCTTACCCATCGTCTCCCTTTCGCGGGTCGATCGAGGTCAGCAGGTCGCACATGGCGCGTTCGGCGGCCTGGCGCGACAGCCCGAGGTCGCGCCGCCACAGCTTCCACAGGTAGATGTCCGTGGCGGCGTAGTGCAGGGCCAGCGCGTGCTCGCGGGCGGGGCCCGAGGCCGGAAGGCGGTCGGCGAACACCTGCTCCAGCCACTGCCGGTGCTGGCGGCGCGCGTGGGCCGCCGCGCGGGCGGCCGCCGGGACCCGGTCGATCTGCGCGATCCACAGCACGGCGGCGTCGCCCTGCCGTTCGTAGTCGTCGAACAACACGGTCACGATCGCCGCCACGTCACCGGTCGGCGCCTGCCGGACGACCGCCGCCTGGGACGCCACCAGATCGGCGACGGCGTCGGCGAGCCCGTCCTTGCCGTCGAAGTGGTTGACGATGGTCTGGACCGACACGCCCGCCTCGTCGGCGATGTGCTGGAGCGTGACGTCGTCGTACCACCGCCGCGTCCACAGCCCGGCCGCGGCCTGCACGATCCGCGCCCGGGTGGCCTCCACCGCCGCGGCGCGCGCCCCCATGCGGTACGAGCGCCTGCCCGCCTTTTCCATGGAGTAACTACTATATTCAATTGGGTGGCAAGTCAAGCGTAACCGTATGGCGGGACAGGCCAGGGAGCGGGGCGCGGGGTCAGGCGGAACGCCGGGTGGCCAGCCCGTCCAGCAGGCAGGCCAGGCCGAACTCGAAGCGGCGTTCGCTCTCGCGTTCCACGTCGACGCCGGCGGTCGCGCGCATCCGGCCGGCCAGCAGCGGATGGCGTTCGGCGACCGTGCGCAGGTAACCGGCGGCGTGCTCGGTCCAGTCGGCGTCCGCCTCGCCCATGCCCGCCATGGCGTCCCGCCAGGCGGTCTCGGCGATGACCGCGCCGACGACGTGGTCGTTCACGGCGGCCATCGCGGCGTCCAGGTCCTCGTCGGAGAACCCGGCGCGCGACAGCAGCGTCAGGCAGGACTCGGCCAGGGCGAGCGCGTTGGGGCCGAGGTTGGGGCGGACGGCCAGTTCCGACAGCACCCAGCGGTGGCGGAGCAGCATGGCCCGGTTGCTGCGGGCCAGGGAGGCCAGCGCCTCCCGCCAGTCGCGTCCGCCGGGGTCGGCGCGGACCTCTCCCAGCACGTGGTCCAGGGCCAGTTCCAGCAGGTCGTCCTTGGTGCGCACGTACCAGTACAGCGACCCGGCGGTCACTCCCAGGTCGGCGGCCACCCGGCGCATCGACAACCCCGGGTGACCCTCGCCGTCGAGGATCGCGACGGCGGCGGTGACGATCTGGTCCCGGGTGAGCCGCCGGTCGCGCGGCGGCCGGTCCGGGCGCAGCCACACCGACCCGGCCGGAGAGTCTGCGGACGCCATGGGCTCACCGTACCGGCCCGCGACGTGGGGCCTTCAGCGGCTCTCGCACGAGGTCCGAGAGCCGCTCAACGGCGTTCGACGTCTCAGGGGCGACCGAGGGCGCGGTAGTTCCAGGAGGCGGCGCGCCAGAGTTCGGGGTCGAGGGCGTTGCGGCCGTCCACGATGTTCTTCTCGGCGACGACCGCGCCGAGGGCGTCGGGGTCCATGTCGCGGAACTCGGCCCACTCGGTCAGCAGCAGGACGACGTGCGCGTCACGGGCCGCGTCGAGGGCGGACTCGCCGTAGGACAGCGAGGGCTGGGCGCGGCGGGCGTTCTCCAGGGCCTGCGGGTCGTACACGGTGACCTTGCCGCCCTGGGAGCGGATGGTGGCGGCCACGTCGAGCGCGGGCGAGTCGCGGACGTCGTCGGAGTTGGGCTTGAACGCCGCGCCGAGGACGCCCACCGTGCGGCCGATGAACGAGCCGCCGAGCAGGCCGCGGGCGAGGTCGACCATGCGGATCCGGCGGCGCATGTTGATCGCGTCCACCTCGCGCAGGAACGACAGGGCCTGGTCGACGCCCAGCTCACCGGCGCGGGCCATGAACGCGCGGATGTCCTTGGGCAGGCAGCCGCCGCCGAAGCCGAGCCCGGGGCCGAGGAACTTGCCGCCGATGCGGTCGTCGTAGGACAGGGCCTCGGAGAGCTTGGTCACATCGGCGTGCGCGGCCTCGCACACCTCGGCCATCGCGTTGATGAAGGAGATCTTGGTGGCCAGGAACGCGTTCGCCGACACCTTCACCAGCTCGGAGGTCGGGTAGTCGGCCACGATGAACGGGGACCCGTCGGCGATCATCGGGGCGTACACCTCGCGCAGCACCTTCTCGGCCCACGCGGCGGCGTCGGTGTCGTCGGGGACCCCGGCCACGATCCGGTCGGGGTGCATGGTGTCCTGGACGGCGAAGCCCTCGCGGAGGAACTCGGGGTTCCAGGCCAGCACCGCGTCCTCGCCCGCCGGGGCCAGCCGCGCCAGCCGGGTCGCCAGCCGCTGCGCCGTGCCCACCGGCACCGTGGACTTGCCCACCACCAGACAGCGGCGGTCCAGCCGGGGCGCGAGCGCGCCGATCGCGTCGTCGACGTAGGTCAGGTCGGCGGCGTACTCGCCCTGTTTCTGGGGGGTGCCCACGCAGACGAAGTGGACGTCGCCGAACGCCGCGACCTCGTCGTAGGAGGTCGTGAAGCGCAGCCGCCCGTTCTCCAGGTTGCGCTGCAGCACCGGCTCCAGCCCCGGCTCGTACACCGGCAGATCCCCGGACGACAGCCGGTCGATCTTGTCCTTGTCGACGTCCAGGCCCAGCACCTCGAAGCCCAGGTCCGCCATGCAGGCGGCGTGCGTTGCGCCCAGGTAACCGGTGCCGATCACCGTCAGACGGTGGGCCAAGGCAACTCCCTCCCTCGCGGGCCGCCTGACGCGTCCCTCGCCCGACCCGGCTTATTAACTCGCCGGTAGCATTCACTGTATGAGTCTCGACTATCCCGCGTACGCCCCGTCCGAGGAGCACGAGCTCCTCCGCCGGACGGTCCGCGAGCTCGCCGAAGCCAAGATCGCCCCGCGTGCCGCGGAGGTCGACGAGACCGGCGAGTTCCCCCAGGAGGCCCACGACGCCCTGGTCGCCAACGACCTGCACGCCGTGCACATCCCGGAGTCCTACGGCGGCGCCGGGGCCGACGCGCTCGCCACCGTGATCGTCATCGAGGAGGTCGCGCGGGCGTGCGCGTCCTCGTCGCTGATCCCCTCGGTGAACAAGCTCGGCACCGTCCCGGTCCTGCTCTCCGGTTCCGAGGAACTGAAGAAAAAGTATCTGACCCCGGTGGCCCGCGGCGAGGCCATGTTCTCGTACGCCCTGTCGGAGCCCGAGGCCGGGTCCGACGCCGCCTCCATGAAGACCCGCGCCGTCCGTGACGGCGACCACTGGGTCCTCAACGGCGTCAAGATGTGGATCACCAACGCGGGCGTCTCGGAGTACTACACCGTGATGGCCGTCACCGACCCCTCGGCGGGCGCGCGCGGGATCTCCGCCTTCGTCGTGGAGAAGTCCGACCCCGGCGTCTCCTTCGGCCCCAAGGAGAAGAAGCTCGGCATCAAGGGCTCCCCGACCCGCCAGGTCATCCTGGAGGACGTCCGGATCCCCGCCGACCGCCTCATCGGCGACGAGGGCACCGGCTTCAAGACCGCCCTGGCCACCCTGGACCACACCCGCATCACCATCGCCGCCCAGGCCCTCGGCATCGCCCAGGGCGCCCTGGACTACGCGGTCGGCTACATCAAGGAGCGCAGGCAGTTCGGCAAGGCCGTCGCCGACTTCCAGGGCATCCAGTTCATGGTCGCCGACATGGCCATGAAGATCGAGGCCGCCCGCCAGCTCACCTACCACGCCGCCATCAAGTCCGAGCGCGCCATGCTGGGCGAGAAGGTCCCCGACCTCACCTTCGTCTCCTCGGCCTGCAAGTGCCTGGCCTCCGACGTCGCCATGGAGGTCACCACCGACGCCGTCCAGCTCCTCGGCGGCTACGGCTACACCCGCGAGTTCCCCGTCGAGCGCATGATGCGCGACGCCAAGATCACCCAGATCTACGAGGGCACCAACCAGATCCAGCGCCTCGTCATGGCCCGCCAGATCCTCAAGTAACCCCGCTCCACCCCCCGGGAGACCCCCCCTCCCGGGGGCCACCTCCCAAGCCTCCGGCCCAAGGCGAACGGCCCGCCGGAGCCCCTCCGCCCCGGCGGACCGCTCTCCGCCCACTGGGTGCGGGCGGGTGGGACGACGGCTGCTGCTTCACCGCCGCCCCGGCTCCTGGGCGCCCGCCTCCGGCGGAGCGCCGAACTCCTCGAGGAGCTTGCCGAGCTGCTCCGGGGTGTCCGCCGTGAGCAGGCGGTTGTGGACGACCGCGGCCCAGCGCTCCGACGCCAGCACCATCACCCGCGCCTCCGGGAACCGCCTCCCCAACTCGGCCAGGTACGCGGCGATCTCCTCACGCCGCAACGGGTCTCCGGTACGGGCGGCTCGACCAGCGGGACGCGGCGCAGTGGTCGGCCAACGCCGCACCGAGCCCCGCTAGCGTCGGGGACTCGATCAGGTGCGGGACGCCGGGGCACATCGCCCACCAGCGGCCCGTCCAGGCTCCATGCCACACGACCGTTCCCGGGAACTGGGCACGGAGTTCGGCGATCTGCCTTCGTCCGGTGTCCGGTATGGCGATCGGCCACCGGGGCGGTGACATTAGGGTGCTGTTCACGTCAGGACTCGCTTCCTGGCCAGGCCCCGGACCCCCTGGTGTTCGCTCACCAGGCCGGGGCCGTCTCGCGTTCGGTGACCGTCAGCGAATCCCATGTCACAGACGCCAGGGAGACGGACACCGGCGGACAGACCATGGTCACGGAGCCCTGTCCGCCCCCTGTGTCCGTGCAAGATGGGCCCATGACCGTCCAGTGCCCGCAGTGGGCCGTGCGCCTCCGGCACGAACGCGAGGCGCGCGGGTGGAACAAGAAGGAGATGGCCCGCCGCCTGCTGCGTGCCGCGGGCCTCAACCAGGGCAACATCGACAACCTCGCCCGGCAGATCCGCCGCTGGGAGGACGGCACGTTCTTCCCCCGCGACTGGGCCGATGCCTACGCCACCGCGTTCGATGTGGACATTCGGGAACTCTTCGGTCCGGAGGGCAATGGCTCAGGGGCATTCTGGGCACATGATCCACATGCGGACGACGACGACGTGAAGCGGCGCACGATGCTCGGCCTGCTCGCGACGGCGACGGCGACGGCGGCGGCGGTGCCGCTGAG
>DATADI010000630.1:0-3905 GCA_036258615.1 Thermomonospora sp.
GGTCGGCGGCGGGGCGCGGGGCGGCGGCCGGCGCGTCCTGCACGATCTTCATGGCGGGGCGGCGCGGCAGCAGCGGCGTCACCTCCGCGGCCTCGTCGGCGGCGGCGCCGTCCCACTCCTGCGCGGTCAGCCGGGCGGCCACCTCGTCCATGGGGGACAGGTGGCGGCGGCGGGGGTCGAACAGCCACTCGGCCGCGTGCGGGCGGCCGTCGTCGAAGAACGACAGCCGGACCCGCCAGGTGCTGTCCTCGCACTTCCAGGAGTCCCACTCGACGTCCTCGAGGTCGACGCCCCCGCGGTTCAGGCGCTCCTCGACCATCTCGCCGAGCGGCGGCCCCGGGGCGGACTCGCCGGGCCGCCGGACCGGCACCCGCTGCGCCTGCTGGGCCATGTACTCGCGTTCCTGGAGGACGGGGCCCTCGAACCAGCGGACGCGTTCCACCGGGATGCCGGCGGACTCGGCGATCTCCTCCGCCGTCTCGCCGGCCCGGATGCGAGCCTGGATCTCCTTGGGGCGCAAGGGACTCTCCACTTCGATCTCGAACTGGCCGAGGCGGGAGAAGTGCCCACGTACCGCGGCGCGCAGCCGGTCGTCGACGGGCAGGGTGAACCGAGTGCCTCGGCCCGCGGTGGCCAGCACGAGGTACGTACCGTCCTCGCTGACCGCGACGAGGCGCAGTTCCTGCATGCGTGTCCTTCCTGCGGTGACGGCGCTGGAAGGACGCCGAACGACCCGGTGCCGCCGCGACCGCCTTCCGCGGCGCTCGCGGGACGCCGGTATGGTACGACGCCCGACCTAGGGCGCATGCGTGCCCTTCCCCCGGGTTCTCGAGTGTCTCCTCCGGACACGCCTGCTGCCAGCACCGTACCCGGCATGTCCGAACATCGCCGCTCCCGGATCTTCCCTGGATCCCTCTTGGGGCGCCGCTGACCTGAGAGCGGACGGCGGGCGGCCCGCGGCACGGGGTGCCTCCGCGCCCACGCCGCCGTCCGGTCCAGCTTGCCGTTCCGGGGCGCCCGGCGTGGCCGGAGCCACATGATCCTTGTGGATCCTTTGCCGGGGGGAGCCCGTCAGGGGCCGAAGACCTGCTCGGTGTACCGGTTGGCGAAGCGGCGTTCCGGGTCGAGTTCGTCCCGCAGCGCCAGGAAGTCCCCGAATTTCGGATAGACCTTTTCCAGGTACGCCGCGTCACGGGTGTGCAGCTTGCCCCAGTGTGGACGGCCGCCGACGTCCGTCAGCAGGTCCTCCACGCCCCGGAAGTACTCCTCGTGCCGGTCGCGGTGGTAGACGTGGACGGCGATGAACGCGGTCGGCCGGTTGTACGCCATGGACAGCCAGGCGTCCTCGGGCGGCAGCAGCCGGACCTCGATGGGGAAGCTGATCCGCCAGTCGCGCCGCTCGAACAGGCTCCGCAGCTCACGCAGCGCGGGGACCAGCTCCTCGCGGGGGATGGCGTACTCCTGCTCCTTGAAGCGCACCCGCCGGGGACTGGTGAACACCTTGTACGAGGTGTCGCTGTAGGAGCGGGCCCCCAGTGCCTTGGCCGAGACGGCGTTCACGGTGCCGACCGCCCCGGGGAAGCGGTGGGTGATGCGCTGGAGCCCCCCGAACAGGGTGTTGGACAGGAACTCGTCGTCCAGCCAGTGCCTGAGGCCGGGCAGCGGCTCGGCGGGCCGGTCGGTGCGGTTGTTGCGCTTGGTCAGGCAGCCCTCGGTGTGGGGGAACCAGTAGAACTCGAAGTGCTCGTTGGCCTCGGCGAGTTCGTCGAGGCGCCCGAGGACCTCGTCCCACCGCATCGGCTCCTCACGGGCGGCCAGCACGAACTTCGGCACCGTCCGCCAGGTGACGGCGGTGACGACGCCGAGCGCGCCCAGCCCCACCCGGGCGGCGTCGAACAGCTCCGGGCGTTCGCGCCGCGAGCAGGTGGTCACCGTGCCGTCGGCGAGCACCAGTTCGAGCGCGGCGACCTGGGAGGCCAGCCCGGCGGCGTCGCGGCCGGTGCCGTGGGTGCCGGTCTGGAGGGCCCCGGCGACGGTCTGCTCCTGGATGTCGCCCATGTTGGCCAGCGCGAGGCCGTGCTCGTCCAGCACCCGGTTGAGCGTGTGCAGGGGCAGGCCCGCCTCGACGGTGACCAGCCCGGTGCCGGTGTCCACGGAGCGCACGGCGGTCAGGCCGCCGGGGCGCAGCAGGACGCCGTCGGTGACGGCGGCGGGGGTGAAGGAGTGGCCGGTGCCGGTCATCCGCACGGTCAGGCCGTCCTCGGCGGCGCCGCGGACGGCGTCGGCGACCTCGGAGGTGCTCCGCGGGAGGAGGGCGCGCCGGGGGACGGCCCGCTGGTTGCCGGCCCAGTTCCGCCAGGAGCGGGCGGCGGCCGGGGTGCGCACGGGGGACATGGGCGCACTTTACCCACGCGGCTAACGTGAGCACTATTCACGTTTATCGGAGTGACGCAATCGTGATCTGCCCGCCAGCCCCAGGACCAGCGCGCCCACCCCCGCGCCCGCCGCGAACCGCAGGCCGCCCGCCGAGCCCTGCGCGTCCACCAGCCGTCCCGCCGCCGAGGCCCCGACCGCCAGGCCCACCCCGACGGCCGTGGCCACCAGCGCCAGCCCCTCGGTGAGGCGGTCGGCCGGGACCAGCCGCTCCACCAGCCCGTACCCGGGGATGATCGTGGGGGAGATGGCCATCCCGGACACCAGCACCACCGGCAGCATCACCGTCCAGGACCCCACCAGCGACAGCGGCAGCACCCCGGCCGCCATCAGCGCCATCCCCGCCAGGAACCGGCGGTCCAGCGGGGTCCGCCAGGCCCGCGCGCCGTACCACAGCGCCGTGACGCAGCTCCCCAGCGCGAACGCCGCCAGCAGCGGCCCCGCCAGGCTCTGGTGCCCCTGCTCCTCGGCGAAGGCGATGATGCTGACCTCCACCCCGCCGAAGACCCCGCCCATCAGCAGGAACACCAGCGACACCACGAGGACGCCGCGCACCGCCAGCGCCCCCGCCACTCCGCCGGCGGGGCGCTCGCGCGGCGGCGGCTCGGTGCCGGTCTGCGCCGCCAGGGCCAGGCTGCCGCCCAGCGTGAACACCCCCGCCGTCAGCACCCCGCCCGCCGGGTGCACCAGCGTGGCCAGCAGGCTCACCAGCATCGGCCCGGTGATGAAGATGACCTCGTCCAGCATCGACTCGAACGAGAACGCCGTGTTCAGCCCCGGCCCGGGACGGCCGCGCAGCACCGCGATCCAGCGGGCGCGGACCATCGCCCCCAGTCCCGGCGAGGTGATCCCGCCGAGGACGGCGGCGGGGAACAACGTCCAGGTGGGCCAGTCCAGCAGGGCGCAGGAGAGCAGCAGCGCCGTGGCGGCGGCGTTGGCCAGCGCCAGCGGGACCAGCACCCGCCGCTGCCCGCGCCGGTCGGCCAGCCGGCCGATCAGCGGCGAGGCGGCGGCGAAGGACAGGGCGTAGGCCGCCGACACGGATCCGGCGATACCGTACGATCCGGTAACCGCGGACACGAGAAGGACAATGCCGATCCCGACCATGGACATCGACATCCGGCCGACGAACCCCGCGGCGACGAACACCCGCGCGCCGGGCACCTCCAGCAGTGCCCGGTACGGATTGGACACCCGCGTCCCCCTCCGTCCTCGGCGTGACCGTAGTTCCGGTCCGCCCCTAATCGGCGATTTCGACATTCTTGATCAAGGTACCCGTCCGGAACCGGCGGTCCCCGCCGGCGGCGACCTCGTTGGGATTGGTTGTGGCTCGCTCCTCTGCCTCACGTGACTCCGGGCCCCGGCCGTCCGCCGGGCCCGCGAAGAAGGCGCGCACCGTCCGCCCCCGGTCCGCCGGGGCGGTCCCCGCCACGCGCCCGCGCGCCGGGCGGACCCGGGCGGCGGTCGCCGGG
>DATADI010000631.1:0-5670 GCA_036258615.1 Thermomonospora sp.
CCCGCTCGCCTGTGGCGGCCCTAGGACCCCGACGGGTCGGCCACCTCCGCACGGATCGCCATGGTGTCGGCGCCCAGCTCGGGCACGCGGCCGTCGGGAACCCGCCAGCCCCGGCCGAGCGCGGGCGGCAGCAGGGCGGGCACGGGCCCCACGGGCGATCCGACCCGCCGCCAGCGGTCGCGCAGGGCCAGCTGCGGGTGCTCGGCGAGGTCCCGGACGCCGTTCAGCCGGGCGTTGCCGATGCCCGCCTCGTCGGCGAGCCGCTGGACGTCCGCCAGGTCACGCTCGGCACACCAGGCCCCCAGGACCTCGTCCAGCTCCGCACGCAGCCGCACCCGGTCCGCGTTGCGGGCGTACCGGGGGTCCGCCGCCAGGTCCGGCCGTCCCAGGAGGTCCTCCGCCAGCCGCCGCCACTCCCGGTCGCTGGTGGTGCCGAGCACGACGGTCTGCCCGTCCCTGGTGGGGTACGCGCCGTAGGGGGCCACCATCGGCGAGCCCATGCCGACCGGCACCGGCTCCTCGCCGCCGTGCAGGACCGCGTTGAGCGCGAAGCCCATCATCTCCGCCACCACGTCGAGCATCGCGATCGGGATGACGGTGCCGCGCCCGGTCCGCTCGCGGTCGTACAGCGCGGCGAGGACGGCGGAGTACGCGTAGAGCGCCGTCCCGATGTCGGCGATCGGCACGCCGGGCTTGGCGGGCGCGCCGGGGCGCCCGGTGATCGAGCACGAGCCGCCCTCGGCCTGCACGAGCAGGTCGTAGGCCCGCTTGTGGTCGAGGACGCCGCCGGTGCCGTACCCGGAGATGTCGACGACGATCAGCCGCGGGTGGCGCTCCAGCAGGCCGGACGGGTCCAGGCCCAGGCGCCCCAGCGCGCCGGGGGCCAGGTTGCTGACCAGCACGTCGGCCCTGGCCACCAGCCGGGTGAAGACCTCCAGGTCGGCGGGGTCGGCCAGGTTCAGCGCGGCGGACTCCTTGCCGTGGTTCAGCCAGACGAAGTGCGCCGCCAGGCCGCGCACGGCGCCGTCGTAGTGCCGGGCGGAGTCACCGTGCCCGGGGTTCTCGACCTTGATCACCCGGGCACCGAGATCGGCGAGATGGCGGGTGCACAGCGGGGCCGAGATCGCCTGCTCGAGCGACACGACCGTGACGCCCTCCAGCGGAGCGCTCACCGGGCGACTCCTTTCGGTGAAAAATATATCATACTTCATATTACCGATAGGGTCATGATCCTCGATGACCAGGGCGGGCGGCCGGGGACGGCGACGCGCCGCGCGAGGTCCGTCGCCCCGCCTCGAGGAGCCAGCGCACCCACGCGCGGGGCCGCGCGCCCGTTCGGATATCCATGCAATGAGGGTGAGGCCGCCGAACAACGCGGTGTCCAAGTTTCTGGACACTCGACGAGCCGGAAATAAGGGTGTCCAAGAAGTTGGACACCTTCTCCGCCGAAACCCTCACTAATGTCTGGCGGCAGTCGCCGAGCGGTTCGGCGGCACGATCCGACAGAGGTGCAGATGGCCTCGACTCCCCCCAAGGAATGCGTTACGGACCGGCGGCGAATCCCGAATGACCCCGCGCCCGCCGACGAGGAATGGGCCGAGTCCGGCGAATACCGCGACGCGATCAGCCCGGCCACGAAGACCGCCTACTGGTACTGGGTCGTCCAGCACCTGAGCACGACGCACCGCATCACCCCGGAGGCTTAGCAACCATGTCCAAGAAAGCCGACCGCCGCACCCGGCGTGCCGTGACGGCCCTCCTGGTCCTGCCCGCCCTGGCGTCCCTCGGCCTGCAGGCCACGTCGAACGCGGCCACGGCCGCCGCTCCCGCGGCGACGGGCCCGCTGTCCCGCTACCTCCTGGTCGGGGGCACGGGATCGGGAGACCTCACCGTGTTCAGGGCCGATCGCGACGGCACGCTGACGAAGGTGCCGGGGTCGCCGTTCAAGACCCGTACCGGTTTCGCGGTGGTCGTGACGCCCGACGCGCGGAAGGTGTACGTCGCCGGCCTCGGCGGCGTGATCACCGGCCACCGGATCGGCGACGACGGCGCGCTGACCCCGATCCCCGGCTCCGAGATCGACTTCGGCATGCCGGTGGTCGGCCTGGCGGTCACCCCCGACGGGTCGCGGCTGTTCGCGACCATGGGCCGGGCCCGTACCCGCGCCGGTGAGGTGCGTTCCTTCGCGATCGCCTCCTCGGGCGCGCTGACGCCCACCGGCCGGCCGGCCACCCCGCTCGGCGAGAACACCTTCCTCAGCCAGCCCGCGCTGACCCCGGACGGGCGCACCCTGATCGTCACCCACTTCGGCGGCGGCAAGGCCAGTTCCTTCAGGGTCGCCCCCGACGCCGGCCTGACCCGGGTCGGCGAGCCGATCGCCGTGGGCGACGGACCGGCCCTGCCGTCGATCACCCCCGACGGCCGCTTCCTGTACGTGACCAACGAGCAGGGCGGCGACATCGCGGGCTTCGCTATCGGCTCCGGCGGCGCGCTGACGCCCACGCCCGGTTCCCCCTACCCGGCCGGCTCCCTGCCGCACGGCGTCGCCATCACCCCCGACTCACGTCACCTCTACCTGCCCGAGGCCGGGGGCAAGAAGCTCGACGGGTTCCGGATCGGCGACGACGGCGCGCTCACCGCGCTGCCCGGCTCGCCCTACGCGGCTCCCCAGTACGGGATGCCCGGCCGGGTCGTGCTCACCCCGGACAGCAGCAGGATGTACGTCATCGACGTCCTCACGCGAAGCCTGACCTCGAAGGTGCACACCTACACGGTCGGTGCCGACGGCGGCCTGGCCCCGTCCGGGCAGCCCGCGGCCGACTCCGGCGTGCTGTTCTCGGACGGCCCGGCCGCGGTGATGACCCCCAACCAGGCCCCGGTCGCGGCCCTGCGCACGGTGAGGTCGTCGGGCTCGACACGGACCTTCTCGGCGGCGGACTCCACCGACGCCGACGGCAGGGTCGTGAAGTACCACTGGGACTTCGGCGGGGGCGAGACCGTCACCACCACCGGACCTGAGGTCACCCGCGCCTTCACCGGCACCGGCACGCACACCGTCACCGTGACCGTCACCGACGACGAGGGCTGCTCCACCGAGCTGAACTACACCGGCCAGACCACCGTCTGCGGCGGCGGCCCGCAGGCCCGGGCCTCGCTGACCATCAACCTCGGGTGACCCCGGGACCGCTATGGCCCACTGGTTCCAGAAAGTCCGGCATCTGAGCACGACCCACCCCACTCACCGGAGGCTCAGTCACCAATGTTGAAAAAAGCGAATCCCCGCGGCCGGCGCGCCATAATGGCCCTTCTCACCATTCCGGCGCTGGCGTCCATCGGCCTGCAGGCCACGTCGAACGCGGCCACGACCGCCGCTCCCGCGGCCATGAGCCCGAAATCCCGATTCCTCCTGGTCGGGGGCCTGGGCTCGGGAAACCTCGCCGTGATGAAGGTCGATCGGGACGGCACCCTGACGAAGGTGTCCGGGTCGCCGTTCGACACCCGTCAGGGTTTCGCGGTGGTCGTCACGCCCGACGCGCGGAACGCGTACGTGTCCAGCCTGAGCGGTGTGATCACCGGCTACCGGATCGGCGACAGCGGCGCGCTGACCCCGATCCCCGGCTCCGAGATCGACTTCGGCCAGCCGGTGCTGGGCCTGGCCGTCACCCCCGACGGGTCGCGGATCTTCGCGACCACCGGCAGACTCCGCAACCGCGCCGGTGAGGTGCGCTCGTTCTCGATCACCGCGTCGGGCGCGCTGGCGCCCACCGGGCGACCGCCCACACCGCTGGGCACGAACAGCTTCATGTCGCTGCCCGCGCTCACGCCCGACGGGCGCCACCTGATCGTCTCCAGCTTCGGCGGGAGCAAGCTGTACTCCTTCCGGATCGCCCCCGACGCCGGCCTGACCCCGGTCGGCGAGCCGATCGACTCGGGAACCGGGCCGGTCCTGCCGGGCATCACGCCCGACGGCCGCTTCCTGTACACGACCAACGAGCTGGGCGGCAACATCTCCGGCTACCGCATCCACCCCGACGGCAGGCTGACGGAGACGCCCGGATCCCCCTACGAGACGGGCGCCCTGCCGCACGGCGTCGCCGTCACCCCCGACTCCCGCCGCCTCTACCTGCCGGAGGCGGGGGGCAGGAAGCTGCTCGGGTTCGAGATCGGCGACGACGGCGCGCTGACCCATCTCCCCGGCTCCCCCTACGCCGGACCCCCGGTGGGCATGCCCGGCCTGGTCGTGCTCAGCCCGGACAGCAGCAAGATGTTCGTCATCGACGTCCTCACCCGCAGCATCACCGCGAAGGTCAACACCTTCACGGTCGCCGCCAACGGCGGCCTGGCCTCGACCGGGCAGCCGGAGGCCGACTCCGGCGTGCTGTTCTCGGACGGCCCCGCCTCGGTGATCACTCCCAACCAGGGACCGGTGGCCGCGCTGCGCGCGGTGAACTCCTCGGGTTCGACGCGCACGTTCTCGGCGGCGGCCTCCACCGACGCCGACGGCAGGGTCGTCAAGTACCACTGGGACTTCGGCGGCGGCGAGACCGTCACCACCACCCGACCGGAGGTCACCCACACCTTCACCGGCACCGGCGCACACACCGTCACGGTCACCGTCACCGACGACGAGGGCTGCTCGACCAAGCTGCACTACACGGGCCAGACCGTCGTCTGCAACGGCGGCCCGCGCGCCCGGGCCTCGCTGGACATCAGCGTCTCCTGACGCCGCCCCCGACGCACGCCGTACCGGTACCCCTGCCCCGCCAGGCAGGGGTACCGGCTTCCGTCATGACACCCCCCGGGTCAGTCGGCCTTGTCGACGGCCTGCCGCCGGTCGTCGGCGCACCAGGAGGCGAGGATGCGCAGGCCGTCGTGGGAGGGTGTGCCGGGCTCGGCGGTCCAGACGACGAGCTGCTGGTCGGGGTCGGTGGTGCAGGTGAGGGTGTCCCAGTCGAGGGTGAGGTCACCGGCGACCGGATGGCGGAGCATCTTGGTGCCCACGCTCCGCACGGCGACGTGGTGGGCGGCCCACCAGCGGCGGAAGTCCTCGTCCTGGACCGACAGCTCGCCCACCAGGGCGGTCAGCGCCGGGTCGTCCGGGTCCCGGGCGGCCTCCCTGCGCAGCTGCGCCACGCACATGTGGGCGACGCTGTCCCACCGCGGGTAGAGCGCCCGCACGGCCGGGTCGGTGAACACCAGCCGGACGTAGTTGCGCCGCCTGGCCGGGATCCGCGAGAAGTCGGTGACCAGCGCGGCGGCCATCGGGTTCCACGCGAGGATGTCCATCCGGCGGCCGAGGACGACCGCGGGCGTGGTGGCGAGGTCGTCCAGCAGCCGCCGGAGCTGCGGCTCCACCTTCTGGGCGGCGCGGCGGCGGGGCCGGGGGGTGTCCTTGCCCGCCAGCTCGAGCATGTAGTCGCGTTCGTCCTCGCCGAGCTGCAGCACGCGGGCGAGGGACTCCAGCACCGGTGCGGACGCCCTGATCCGGCCCTGCTCCAGGCGGGTGTAGTAGTCGGTGCTGATGGCGGCCAGCGACGCGACCTCTTCACGCCGCAGCCCCCGCACGCGCCGCACGCCGCCGCTGGGGATCCCCGCCGCGTGGGGGGACAGCTCCGCGCGTCGGGCCTTGAGGAATTCGCCCAGTTCGTTGGAGTGCGCGCTGTTGATTCA
>DATADI010000632.1:0-7176 GCA_036258615.1 Thermomonospora sp.
TCCGCCCGCCCCCCGCCCACACCCGCCAGGGCGTCCGAGGGGCGCACCGGCTCGACGGTGACCGACATCGCGCCGTACGGGCCCTCCGCCACGCGCGGCGCGGGCTCCCGGCGGCCCAGGACGCGGGTCACGGCCTCCCGTGCGGGCCGGGGGTCGGCTGCGTCCCGCAGCGGGACGAGCAGCGCCACGCTGTCGCCGGAGCGGTGCGCCAGCGCGTCCAGCGGAACGCGGGTCAGCCTGGGCGCCGGATGCAGCACCGCGACCGCGACCGGCGAACCGGCGGCCGGGTGCCCCAGGCGGGCCAGCACCTCGGCGCCCTCGGCGCGTTCCCCCGGCGAGGCCGACAGCAGCCGCGCGAACGCCCGGGGGGCCGCCTGGTTCGCCTGCAGGTCGGCCGCCAGCAGTTCCCCGGCGTGCGCCGCCAGCGACATGGCCTTGGCGACCCGGGGGTCGGCGACGTCCACCGTGCCGTCGTCCAGCAGCCACAGGTAGCCGTAGGTACGGCCGTCGTGCCGGGCGGGCAGGCACAACCGGCTGCGCACGCCGGTCGCGGCGTCGGCGGGCGTGCGGACCGGGCCCTCCGAACGGGCGATCCCGAAGCCCTCGAACCAGGCCCGTACCGCCGCCGACGACCGGCGGCTGAGGATCGAGCGGGTCCGCACCGGGTCGAGGTCGTCGTCATGGGAGCTGAACGCGATCAGCGAGAACTCCCGGTCCTCCAGGGTCGCCGGGGCCTGGAGCAGCGCCGAGACCTCGTCCACCACCGTCTGGTAGCCCACGTCAGACAAATGTACAAGAGGGGGCGGTATGGGTCGTGACCCCTGTCGATGGTGATGCGCCGGGCCCGCGCCTAGCGTCTGCGGTGAGGAACAAAGCCCACGTCACCAGGGATGTCACCGTGCTCGCTCCCCTGCTGCTGGCCGCCTCGCGCAGCGAGCGGATGCGTCGGATCGCCGGTTCGGCCCCCATGACCCGGCCCGTCGTGGACCGCTTCGTCGCCGGGGAGACGCTGACCGACGCGCTGGTCGCCGTCCGGGCCCTCACCGGCCAGGGCATCGACGTCACCCTCGACCACCTCGGCGAGGACGTCACCGACCCGGCACGGGCCCGCGCCACCCGTGACGCGTACCTGCGGCTGCTCGACGCGCTCGGCCCGCAGGGGCTCGGCGAGCGCGCGGAGGTCTCGGTGAAGCTGTCGGCGTTCGGCCAGGCGCTGCCCGGCGGCCACGACATCGCCCTCGCCGGGGCCCGCGCCGTCTGCGAGGCCGCCGAGGCGATCGGCACCACCGTCACCCTCGACATGGAGGACCACACGACGGTGGACTCCACCCTGGCGATCCTCGCCGAACTGCGGCGCGACTTCCCCCGCACCGGCGCGGTCCTGCAGGCGTACCTGTTCCGCACCGAGGACGACGTGCGGGACCTGGCGGTGAAGGGGTCGCGGGTGCGTCTCGTCAAGGGCGCCTACAAGGAGCCGCCCTCGGTGGCGTACCAGGACCGGCACGAGGTGGACCGCGCCTACGTGCGGTGCCTGAAGGTCCTGATGCGCGGTGACGGTCACCCGATGATCGGCTCCCACGACCCCCGGCTGATCGAGATCACCCGGCGGCTCGCCGAGCGGTACGACCGCACGCCCGACTCCTACGAGTTCCAGATGCTCTACGGCATCCGCGACGCCGAGCAGCGCCGCCTCGCCGCCGAGGGCCTGCGGGTCCGCGCCTACGTCCCGTACGGCTCGGACTGGTACGGCTACTTCATGCGCCGCCTCGCCGAACGCCCGGCGAACCTCACCTTCTTCCTGCGCTCCTTCACCACCCGCCGCTGACCCCGGAGAGAGAACCGCATGGACGCGATCACCACCCCGCCCGCCCCGGCCAACGAGCCCGTCCGCGACTACGCGCCCGGCACCCCCGAGCGGGCCGTGCTGGAGGCCCGGCTGCGCGAGCTGTCCGCCGGGGGCGCGGAGCTGACCTGCGCGATCGGCGGCGAACGGCGGATGGGCGGGGGCACCCGCATCCCCGTCGTCCAGCCGCACAGCCACGGCGAGGTGCTGGGCGTCACCGCCAACGCCGACCACGCCGACGCGCGCGCCGCCGTGGACGCCGCCCGCGCCGCCGCGCGCGCCTGGCGGGCGATGAGCTTCGACGACCGGGCCGCGATCCTGCTGCGCGCCGCCGACCTGCTGTCCGGGCCGTGGCGCGCGACGATCGCCGCCGCCACCATGCTCGGCCAGTCCAAGACCGTCCAGCAGGCCGAGATCGACGCGCCCTGCGAGCTGGCCGACTTCTGGCGCTTCAACGTGCACTTCGCGCGGCGGATCCTCGCCGAGCAGCCCGAGTCCGGGCCCGGCGTGTGGAACCGCTCCGACCACCGGCCGCTGGAGGGCTTCGTCTACGCGGTCACCCCGTTCAACTTCACCGCGATCGCCGCCAACCTGCCGACCGCGCCCGCGCTCATGGGCAACACCGTGGTGTGGAAGCCCTCGCCCACCCAGCAGTTCGCCGCCCACCACACGATGGCGCTGCTGGAGGAGGCCGGGATGCCACCGGGCGTGATCAACATGGTCACCGGCGACGGCCTCGCGGTGTCCGACGTCGTCCTCACCGACCCGGACCTGGCGGGGATCCACTTCACCGGGTCCACCGCGACGTTCCAGCACCTGTGGCGGACGGTCGGGGAGAACCTCTCCCGCTACCGCACCTACCCGCGGCTCGTCGGCGAGACCGGCGGCAAGGACTTCATCGTGGCGCACCCGTCGGCGGACCCGGCCGTCCTCGTCACCGCCCTGCTGCGCGGCGCGTTCGAGTACCAGGGGCAGAAGTGCTCGGCGGCGTCCCGCGCCTACATCCCGCGCTCGGTGTGGGAGCGGATCGAGGACGAGGTCGTCTCCGAGACCGAGGCCCTCAGCATGGGCGACGTCCGCGACCTGCGGAACTACCTGGGCGCGGTGATCGACGCCCGTGCGTACGCCCGGCTGGAGGGCGTGCTGGAGCGGGCCGCCGCCGACCCGGCGGTGCGCGTCGTGGCGGGCGGCACCTGCGACGACAAGGAGGGCTGGTTCGTCCGGCCCACCGTCCTGCTGTGCGACGACCCCGGCCACGACCTGTTCCGCACCGAGTTCTTCGGCCCGATCCTCGCCGTGCACGTGTACGAGGACGCCGTCTACGAGGCCATGCTGACGCAGATGGAGTCGGTGAGCGCGTACGGCCTGACCGGCTCGATCATCGCCCGGGACCGCGCCGCCATCGCGCACGCCCTGGACGTCCTGCGGTTCGCGGCGGGCAACTTCTACATCAACGACAAGCCCACCGGGGCGGTCGTCGGCCAGCAGCCGTTCGGCGGCGGGCGCGCCTCGGGCACCAACGACAAGGCCGGCTCCGCCCAGAACCTGCTGCGCTGGACGTCCACCCGCACCATCAAGGAGACGTTCGTGCCGCCCACCGACCACCGTTACCCGCACATGGGCTGACGCTGGGCGGTCCCGCGTACCCTGCACCATGGGTCGGGCGCAGTCCAGGCGGAGGGAGCCGGGGTGGACGGACGGCTGTACGCGATCAGCGATCTGCACGTCGGGCATGCGGAGAACCGCGAGTTCGTCGAGGGCCTGCGGCCGGACTCACCGTCCGACTGGCTGATCGTCGCCGGTGACGTGGCCGAACGGGTCGCCGACATCGAGTGGGCCCTGGGCCTGCTCGCCGACCGGTACGAGACGGTGGTGTGGGCCCCCGGCAACCACGAGCTGTGGACGCCGCCCGGCGACCCGGTCACGCTGCGCGGCGAGGAGCGGTACCGGCACCTGGTCGAGGTGTGCCGCCGGATGGGGGTCCTCACGCCCGAGGACCCCTACCCGGTGTGGCGCGGCGACGGCGGCCCGGTCCTGATCGCGCCGCTGTTCACGCTGTACGACTACACGTTCCGGCCGCCCGGCGCGCGCACCAAGGACGAGGCGCTCGCGCAGGCGTACGCCGCCGGGGTCGTGTGCACCGACGAGATGCTGCTGCACCCCGACCCGTACGCCACCCGCGACGAGTGGTGCCACGCGCGCCTGGCCGAGTGCGAGCGCAGGCTCGCCGACCGGCCGGACGGGCTGCGCACCGTGCTGGTCAACCACTATCCGCTGGTGCGCGAGCCGACGCTGATCCTGCGGTACCCGGAGTTCGCGCAGTGGTGCGGCACCGTGCGCACCGCCGACTGGCACGTCAAGTACGAGGCCGCCGCCATGATCTACGGGCACCTGCACATCCCCCGCACGACCTGGCACGACGGGGTCCGGTTCGAGGAGGTCTCGGTCGGCTACCCGCGCGAGTGGCGGCCCCGCGGCGGCCCGAAGGGCCCCCGGCTGGTCTTCCCGGGCGGGCACGCATGATCGAGAAGATCCTGCCCGCGGCCGTCGCCGTGGCCGAGTCCCGCCACGACAGCCCGGACTCGGTGCTCTTCCCCGAGGAGGAGGCGGTGATCGCGCGGGCCGTCGACAAGCGGCGGCGCGAGTTCACCACCGTCCGGGACTGCGCCCGGCGCGCCCTGGCCGAACTGGGCCTGCCCCCGGCCCCCATCCTGCCCGGCGAACGCGGCGCGCCCCAGTGGCCCGCCGGGGTCGTGGGCAGCATGACCCACTGCGAGGGCTACCGGGCCGCCGCCGTCGCCCGCTCCGGCGACGTGCGCGCCCTGGGGATCGACGCCGAGCCGCACGGCCCGCTGCCCGACGGGGTGCTGGACGCGGTGTCCCTGCCGACCGAACTGGGCCGCCTGTCCGGGCTGCGCGCGGCGGCCCCCGACGTGCACTGGGACCGGCTGCTGTTCAGCGCCAAGGAGTCGGTCTACAAGGCGTGGTTCCCGCTGACCGGCGAGTGGCTGGGCTTCGAGGACGCCGACGTGGCCCTGCTGCCGGACGGCACCTTCTCGGCCCGCATCCTCCTCGGCCGCCCCGGCCGCCCCACCGGGTTCACCGGCCGCTGGCTGGTCGCCGACGGCGTGGCCGCCACGGCCGTCACCGACCACCGGTGAGGTTCGGCGACTGGCCGCAAACGGACAGTCACGAACCTCCGCATCGCGTTCCCCTGTCTCACCTCATGCCCACGAAATGGCGCGAAAAGGGAGAATGGGCATGCGTTCGTTGATCCGCCGGACCTCCGTCGCCGTGGCGACGCTCATCGGGGCGACCACTCTCGCCGCCGTCGTCCCCGCGACGGCCCACGCGGCCCCCTGCACCAACGCGACGACCCCCGTCCTGGAACGCGACCTCACCGTCGACTGGGGAGGCGCGATCGTCGACCACGCGGGCAGCCTCCGGGGGTTCGACCTGCGGCCCGGCGACGCCATCGAGGTCGTCAACGTCGGCGGCGACATCTGGGCCGGTGTCGCCTTCACCGGCCGCAACGGCCCCCGCGGCTGGGAGAACTGGCCCGCTCCCGACGACGGCCGCTGGCCGCTGCCGGGCGTCAACCTCTACTCCCTCATCGGCCAGTTCAAGGACCGCCACACCGGCGTGAAGCGCGGCGCCTTCTTCATCGGCAACGGCACCGAAAGGTGCATCCCCGTCCCCCACACCGGAACGAGCGTCCTGTTCCTGGAGCACAACGACCAGTGGCCCCTGGACAACGACGGAGCCTTCACCGCCCGCGTCCGCGTCTGGAGGCCCGCCTGAGCACCCCGAAACCGACCCGACCACAGCTCCCGCCCCAGCCCTCCGAACCCGGTGCGGGGCGGGGTTAGGGTCGGGGCATGGTGGGTGAGGGGGAGTCGGTACGGGTCGATGTGTGGCTGTGGGCGGTTCGGCTGGTGAAGACGCGGTCGTTGGCGACGGCGGCGTGCCGGGCGGGGCACGTTCGGGTGAACGACGTGCGGGTGAAGCCGGCGACGGTGGTACGGCCTGGGGACGAGGTGCGGGTGCGGCTCGACGGGCGGGAACGGATCGTCGTCGTGCAGCGCATCGTCCGCAAGCGGGTCGGGGCTCCCGTGGCTCAGGAGTGCCTGATCGACAAGAGTCCGCCGCCTCCGCCTCGGGAGGCGTTGATGCCGGTCGCCCGGCGGGAGCGTGGGACGGGGCGTCCCACCAAGCGTGAGCGGCGGGAGCTGGAGCGCCTGCGCCGCCACCTGCCGGGCGCTCCGGACGCCGGCTGACCGGCTCAGGTGGTCTGGCAGGGTGCGGTGAGCAGGTGGGCCGAGGTGTGGCACGGGGGAGCGCCCGCCCGCTGGAGGAGTCTTCTGGCGGTGTCGCCGGAGAGGAACGTGAGGAAGGCCGCGGCGGGGCTGTTGTTCGGCGGCAGCCCGTGCGTGTAGAAGACCTCGGGCGCGACGAAGGGGTAGCGGTTCCCCGGTGACGCGGCGTCCGCCCTCCGCTGGTCGAGGGTGAGGATCCGTACGTTGGGGTACCGGCGGGTGTCGGCGGCGACGTGCAGTTCGGCGTAGCCGATCGCGCCGGGGAGCTGGTTGACGGTCTCGAGGACCTGGGCCTGGCTGCTGCGTTCGCAGCGGATGATGCGGGCGTCGGCGCGGATCTCGTCCTTGCGCTGGCAGTCCCGGGACGACAGCTCCGGCTCGGGCACCCGGAGCACCTGCTCCTCGAAGATCGTCCGGGTGCCGGAGCCCTCGGTCCTGCTGACCAGCCGGATCGGCACGTCCGCGCCGCCCCGGATCGCGCTCCAGCCGGTGGGGCCGCCGTCGCTGTAGATGGACCGCAGGTCCCGCACCGACAGGCCGGTCACGTTGGTGTCCTTGTGGACGACGACGGCGAACGCGACCAGCGCGACCGGGTAACCGCGGTAGCCCCGCAGCCTGATCTCGTCGGAGTCGGGCTTGAGGTGCCCATCGTGCATCGCGATGGTGAAGGCCGCGTTGCCTCGCGTGAGGGCGCGGACCCCCTCGTTCGAGCCGATCGACCGCACCTCGACGGTCGCGTCCTCGCACAGCGCCTCATAGCCCTGGCGGAGGGCGTTGGCCGCCCGTTCGAAGGCGGTGGACCCGACCAGGCTGAGAGTGCCGCGGAAGCAGATGGAACGGTCCTCCGCCGGACCGCCGTCGCCGAGCACCCCGCCGACGCCGACGCCGCCCACGAACAACAACGCGGCCCCGGCCGCCGCCAGCGATCGCCGCCACCGCCTCCGGCCGGGCGGTGGCCGCTCCGCCGATGGCTGCTCCACCGGAGGCGGTGCTTCGGCCGGGGGCGGTGCCTCGGCC
>DATADI010000633.1:0-5386 GCA_036258615.1 Thermomonospora sp.
AGAGGGGGTCAGGCGATCCTCGCTCCGCTGGCGCTCCGCTGCGGTCACCTGACCCCCGCGCCACGTGCCGCGGGCCTTCGGCGCGGGTAGGCATCGGGGGTGGGATTCTCCTTCTCCCGGCTCTTCGCCCGGATCGTGGACGACGCCGCGCTGTTCCCGCCCGCCCGCGAGCCGATGGACGCGGCGCTCGGCGACTACCGGGCGGCGGCGGGGCATCCGGTGCTGGGCCGGTTCCTGTGCCCGGCGTCGCGGCTGGGTGAGCTGCGCGGCCACCTGGTGCCCGAGGACCTCGTCGACCTGGGCGTCGTCGCCGACACCGGGCTGGACGGCCTCGACGCGGCGGTGGACACCGCCCGGCGGGAGCCCCGGGTCCGGCTGCGGTCCGTCGAGATCGCCCCCGCCCCGGACGCCGACCAGGCCCGCGCCACCGCCGTGATGATCGCCCGGCTGCCCGCCGGGGTGCCGTGCCACATCGAGGTCCGCCCGGTCACCGGCTGGCGGGAGACGCTCGACCGGCTGGCGGCGGCCCGCGGTACCCGTACGCCGCTGGGCGCCAAGCTCCGCACCGGCGGACGGGACGGACCCCCGGGCGGCGAGTACGGCCCGTCCCCGGCCGAGGTCGCCGC
Organism: Thermomonospora sp.; assembly: GCA_036258615.1. Classification (GTDB taxonomy): domain Bacteria; phylum Actinomycetota; class Actinomycetes; order Streptosporangiales; family Streptosporangiaceae; genus Thermomonospora. The sequence continues at coordinate 627 of DATADI010000633.1, forward strand.
GTTCGTGGCCGCCTGCGCCGAACGCGACCTGCCGTTCAAGTGCACCGCCGGGCTGCACCACGCGGTCCGGCACGTCGATCCCGGCACCGGCCTGGCGCACCACGGCTTCCTGAACGTCCTGCTGGCGACCGTCCGGGCCCGCGCCGGGGCCGGACCCGGGGAGCTGACGGAGGTGCTGGCGAGCACCGACGCCGTCGCGCTGGCCGACGAGGCCGCCCGGGTGGACGAGGCCGCCGGGCGCGCCGCCCGCGAACTGTTCGTCGCCTTCGGGTCCTGCGATGTGCGGACCCCCCGGACCGACCTGATCAAACTCGGGTTCTCCGGGGAAGATAGTGATCCATGACCGACGTTCCCTGGGTTCCCATCCCCGACGGCAGCGGCTTCGGCATCGAGAACCTGCCCTACGGGGTGTTCTCCCGGCCCGGCGAGCTGCCCCGGATCGGGGTCGCCGTCGGCGCCGCCGTCCTCGACCTGGCGGGGCTGGCCGAGGCGGGGCTGCTGGACGACCGCCGCTGGTTCGCCTCCGGTTCGCTGAACGGTTTCATGGCCGCCGGACGGCCCGCCTGGCTGGCCAACCGCGCCCGGATCACCGAGCTGCTCACCGACCCGGCGTACCGGGAGCGGGTCGAGCCGCACCTGATCCCGCAGTCCCAGGTCGAGCTGCGAAGGCCGATCGAGGTCGCCGACTTCGTGGACTTCTACTCCTCGATCCACCACGCCGCCAACGTCGGCCAGATCTTCCGCCCGCGCGCCAACCCGCTGCTGCCCAACTGGCGCCGCCTCCCGGTCGGCTACCACGGCCGAGCCGGGACGGTGTACGTCTCCGGCACGCCGATCCTGCGGCCCTGGGGCCAGCGCCGCGACGCCCAGGACGCCGAACCCACCCTCGGCCCGTCCCGCAAGCTCGACCTGGAGGCGGAGGTCGGTTTCGTCGCGGGTGTCCCCTCCCCCGCCGGCCGTCCGCTGTCCACCGCCGAGTTCCGCGACCACGTGTTCGGCTTCCTGCTGGTGAACGACTGGAGCGCCCGCGACATCCAGTCCTGGGAGTACCAGCCGCTGGGCCCGTTCCTGAGCAAGTCGTTCGCCACGTCGGTGTCCCCGTGGGTGGTCCCCGTCGCCGCCCTGGAGGCCGCCCGGGTCACCCCACCCGCCCAGGACCCGCCGCCCCTGCCCTACCTGCACTGCGACGAACCCTGGGGCCTGGACATCACCCTGGAGATCGAGCTGAACGGCCACGTCATCGCCCGTCCCCCGTTCTCCTCCATGTACTGGACGCCGCCCCAGCAACTCGCCCACGCCACCATCGCCGGAGCCCCCCTCCGCACCGGCGACCTCTTCGCCTCCGGCACCGTCTCCGGCCCCGACCGCACCGAACGCGGCTGCCTGCTGGAACTGACCTGGAACGGCGAGGAACCCCTGGAACTCCCCGACGGCACCCGCCGCAGCTTCCTGGAGGACGGCGACACCGTCACCATCCGAGCCCACGCCCCCACCGGGACAGGCGCCCGCCTGACGTTGGGCGAAGTCACGGGCACGGTTCATTCTGGGGAGACGACCCCCCAGACCCCCCGCTAAGCCGTCACCCAGACCTCGCACGCATGCGTGACGGGGTTCTCACGGCCACCACCCGCCCTGCCCGGTCGCTTCGGCGGGCGCCCCGGAGCACCTGCGGAGGGGCGCCCGGCGAAGCGTCAAAGGACCGGGCGCGGGGGGCCTGGGGGGTCGCCCCCCCAGATCAAACAACTAGCGATGGCGGCCAGGCCTTCGCCTCGGCCGGTGAGGCCCAGGCCGTCGGTGGTGGTGGCCGAGAGGGAGACGGCGGCGCCGCCCAAGGCCTCGCCGAGGATCTTCTCGGCTTCGGCGCGGCGGCGGCCGATCTTGGGTCGGTTGCCGATCACCTGGATCGCGACGTTGCCGATGGTCCAGCCGTGCTCGGTGAGGAGGCGGTGGACCTCCCGGAGCAGGTCGGTGCCGGAGGCGCCGCGCCAGCGGGGGTCGGCGGTGCCGAAGACGGCGCCGAGGTCGCCGAGGCCCGCGGCCGACAGCAGGGCGTCGCAGGCCGCGTGGGCGGCCACGTCGCCGTCGGAGTGGCCGGTGAGGCCGTCGCCCTCACCGGGCCAGTGCAGGCCGGCCACCCACAGGGGGCGGCCCGTACCGAACGGGTGGACGTCGGTACCGACGCCCACCCGGGGAATCAACGCGCCCAAAGGTCAGCCGGTGAGGACCTCGTCGAGGAGCGCCTCGGCCTTGTCCTCGTTGGTCTTCTCGGCGAGGGCGAGCTCGCTGACGAGGATCTGCCGGGCCTTGGCGAGCATGCGCTTCTCGCCGGCCGACAGCCCGCGCTCCTTGTCGCGCCGCCACAGGTCGCGGACCACCTCGGCGACCTTGTTGACGTCGCCGGAGGCGAGCTTCTCCAGATTGGCCTTGTAGCGCCGCGACCAGTTGGTGGGCTCTTCGGTGTAGGGTGCGCGCAGCACCTCGAACACCTTCTCCAGACCCTCCTGGCCCACGACGTCACGGACTCCGACGTCCTCGACGTTCTCGACCGGCACCTGTACTGTCAGGTCGCCCTTGTCGACCTTCAAGACCAGGTAGGTCTTTTCCTCACCTTTGATGGTGCGAGTCTCGATGGCTTCGATCCGAGCAGCCCCATGGTGGGGGTAGACGACGGTGTCGCCGACCGTGAAAGTCATGTGACAAGTACCCCTTCCGCTAGGACAAGGGTAGCACGGGCCCTGTGGTGGCCGCAGCGACCTTCCGGACAAATCCGCAGGTCAACCCCCTAATTGGGGTCTTGACAAAGGGCCTGAAAGGTGCCCTCGGGGCGGTTTTCGGCGACCTCGGAACGAACCGCGCGCACCGTCCGGGACGGGGCGCATACTCACCGGGCACCTGGGGAGACTCCCCTCGACCCGGGACGGGCGGGCCCGGACGGGGGTCCCCTCGCGGGGCGCCGGAGCCCATACTGGAGGCGAGCCCGCCGGACGCCGGGGGTCCCCGGCCGGCCCCCGCCGACCGGCGCCCGGCGGCGCGGAAGGCGAGGTGCGGCGTGAGGCCAGACGGCGATCCCGGCCACGACGACTACGGCCTGCCCCCGGTCGACGTGGTGGTGCCCGACGACGCCCGCGAGCTGGAACGCGACCTGATCGCCTACCGCCGGGAGGAGCGCCGCCGCCGCCGCGCCGCCCGGCTACGCCGGCTGACCGGGCCGCTACGGCGGCCGGTGGAGCGGTTCGGGATCGCGGTGCCGCTGATCGCCGGGGCGGTGCTCATCGCGCTGCTCAGCGGGACGCTGCTGACCGTCCTCGGGCCGCGTCCCACGCCCCGGACGACGGTGGGACCGGTCGCCGGGGACCCGTCCGCCCCGCCCGGCGAGATCGGCGGGGTGCTGCCGCGCGGCACGGTCACCGTGGTCACCGGGGCGGGCCGCCGCGCGATGCCGGTGCTGGACCTGCGGTCGGGGGTGATCGCGATCGTGCCGCCCGGCTGCCGCTGCGGGCCCCTGGTGGCCGCGCTGGCCCGGATGACGCGCAGCCACATGGTGAACCTCTGGCTGGTCGCCGACCGGCGGGGGGCGGCCGTGTCGGAGCGGGAGTCCCTGCGGGAGCTGCGGGAGCTGGCCGGTCAGTCCCACGACGGCGTGCCCGGGCTGGTGGAGGATCCGGCGCACGTGCTCGCCACCGCGTACGGCCCCGTCCCGGGTACCCGCGACCCCGGCCTGACCGCGGTGCTCGTCCACACGGACGGCGTGGTGGCGTCGGTGATCCGGCGGCCGGAGCCGGGCACGGCGCTGTCGAACCGGATCGGGCGCCTGCGGACCGCGAGCGACCGTTCCCCCCGGTGAGGGCCGGGCGACCCGGGACCCGGGTACACCACCACCCCGATGGGGGACCCTAGGCTGGTCCTCGCTAGTCTTCCTCTGGCGAAACGCGCGCCCGGGCGGCCCAGGAGCGGCCGGCGCGCATCGCCTCAGTATCCCTTTTGCGAGGAGATCGTCGCTGTGATCCGCAACAGCCGCCGAGTGTTCGCGTTCACCGTCGCGGGTGCCGTCGCCTTCGCACCGGTGGTGTCCGCGTGCGGGGCCGGTCACACGCCGCAGACGGCCATGCCGACCCAGCTCACGGAGGGCGTCAACGCCTCGGTGCCCGAAGGCGCGAAGAGGTCCGAGATCGACATCCGGAACCTGTTCGTCCTCGGCCCCAAGCCGGGGGCGACGGCGGCGCCCGGCGAGGCCGTCCCGCTGTACGGGACGCTGATCAACCAGGTGCCGGGCCGTACGGACCGGCTGGTGGGGGTCTCCTCCCCGGCGTTCGGGCAGGCGAAGATCGCCGGCGGCGCCATCGTGCTGCCCCCGTCGCGCCCCGGCGCCGGCGGCCAGGCGGTCTCGCTGTCCTCGGCCCCCGGCGCCCAGCAGCCCGGCGCGCAGCAGCCCGGCGCCCAGCCGACGGGCGGGCAGTCCCCGCAGGCGGGCCGGTCGCCGCGGGCCGGGGAGACGCCGCAGGGCGAGGAGAGCCCGCGGGCCGGGCAGGGCGGCCAGGGCGGCCAGACGGCCGCGCCCGAGGCGGCGCTGCCCCCGGTGACGCTCCAGGGGCTGACCTCGCCGCTGATCGGCGGGGAGACGATCTCGCTGACGCTGCGGTTCGAGAAGGCCGGGTCGATCACCCTGGCGGTGCCGGTGGTGCCGCTGCAGGGCGAGTACGGCTCGTACTCCCCGGTCCCGACCACGCCGACCGAGCCCGCGCAGCCCGCGCAGCCCGGGG
>DATADI010000634.1:0-5095 GCA_036258615.1 Thermomonospora sp.
GCGACGGCCGCCGCCGCCTCGGCCAGTTCGGTGAAGCCCATCAGCTCCGACGCGCGGCGTACCAGGGGCGCGACGTCCCCCACCGGCAGGCGTTCGGCGGTGAACCGCAGATGCCGCATGAGCCCCGCGACGTCACCGGACTCCGCCAGCTCCTGTGCCTTCCCGAGATCGCTGTCCATGCGGGCGTACGCTACCGGCGCGGCCCGGCCCGCCTCACCCGGTTTTCCCCGCTGTGCTGGGCGCTTTTCCGGATGGCCCGAAACGGTGCCGGTAGGCGGCGGGGCTGAGGCCGGTGTGGCTGCGGAGCCGGGCCCGGAGGTTGGCGGCCGTGCCCAGTCCGGCGGCGCGGGCCACGGTGTCCAGGCGGGTCTCGCCGCGTTCGATGAGGCGGCAGGCCAGCGCCACCCGTTCGGCGGTCAGCCAGGCCAGCGGCGTGGTGCCCAGCTCGGCGCGGAACCGGCGGTGCAGGGTGGCGGGGCTGACCGCCGCGCGGGACGCGAGGTCGGCGACGGTGAGCGGGCGGTCCAGGTGCTCCTGCGCCCAGGCCAGGACGGGCGCGAGGGAGGCGTCCGGGACCGGCGGGACGGGGCGTTCCACGAACTGGCGCTGGCCGCCGTCGCGGTGCGCGGCGAACACCAGGCGGCGGCTCACCGCGTTGGCGATCTCCGCGCCGTGGTCGCGGCGCACCAGGTGCAGGCACAGGTCCAGGGCGGCGGCGCTGCCCGCCGAGGTCAGCACGTCCCCGTCGTCGACGAACAGCACGTCGGGCTCCAGCCGCACCAGCGGGTGCCGGGCGGCGAACAGCTCCGCCCACCGCCAGTGCGTGGTGGCGCGGCGGCCGTCCAGCACCCCGGCCGCCGCCAGCGTGAACGCGCCCGTGCACAGGCCGACCAGCCGGGCTCCGCGCGCGGCGGCCCGGCGGATCGCGGCGACCACCTCCGGGGCGGGCCCGGCCTCGGGGTCGGGCCGGTTGGGGACGATGACGGTGTCGGCGTCGTCCGCCGCGTCCAGCCCGGCGACCCCGGTCAGCGTGAACATGCCCCGGTGCATGCGGACCGCCGGGGCCGCCGCGCACACGGCGAAGTCGTACCAGGGGCGGCCCAGCTCCGGCCGCCGCAGCCCGAACAGCTCCGTGGTCACGCCGAGTTCGAACGGGTTGGAGCCCTCGTCCACGAGGACGGCCACCCGGTGCGAGGATCGTTGCGGCATATGCGATTCCTAGCACTTCCGGCCTGGCCGATTCCAGGGACACGATGGGCGCATGAGCAACGAACCGATCGACCTGCGCAGCGCTCTGGGCCGCTTCGACGCGCTGTGGAGCCCGCGCATCGTCACCCACGTGAACGACTACGACGTGCGGATCGCCAAGGTGGCCGGGGATCACGTGTGGCACGCCCATGACGACACCGACGAGTTCTTCCTCGTCCTCGACGGGGAGCTGACCATCGAGCTGCGCGAGCCGGGAGGCGAACGCGCGGTCACGCTGCCTCAGGGCTCGGTGTTCGTGGTGCCGCGCGGCACCGAGCACCGGCCGTCCTCACCCGGTGGGGCCTCGATCCTCATGTTCGAGCCGACCGGAACCTCCAGCGTCGGGGACCGGCACGACACAGTGCCCGGTCATGTGGACGTCACGACGGGGCACGCCCTCGGCTGATCGGGCCGTACCGTGGTGGGGTGCGAGCGTGGAGCGTGACAGCAGCGGGGCCGATCGACACTGGCCCGCTGGAGCCCGTCGAGGGGGAGCTTCCGGAGCCCGGTCCGGGCGAGCTGCTGGTGCGGGTGCGGGCGTGCGGAGTGTGCCGCACCGACCTGCACGTCGCCGAGGGCGACCTTCCCGTGCGGCTGCCCGGCGTCATCCCGGGGCACGAGATCGTCGGGGACGTCGTCGCCACGGGCCCGGACTGCCTGCACGGCCCCGGTGACCGCGTCGGCGTCGCCTGGCTGAGGCACACCTGCGGGTCGTGCGCGTACTGCAGGCGCGGGGCGGAGAACCTGTGCCCCCGCTCGCGGTACACCGGGTGGGACGCGCACGGCGGGTACGCCGAGTACGCCGTCGCCCCGGACGCCTACGTGTACGACCTGCCCGCCGGGCGCGACGACGTGGAACTGGCCCCGCTGCTGTGCGCCGGGATCATCGGCTACCGGGCGCTGCGCCGCGCCGAGCTGCCGCCGGGCGGGCGGCTGGGGATCTGGGGGTTCGGCGGGTCGGCGCACCTGGCCGCGCAGATCGCCCTGGCGGAGGGCGCGGAGGTCCACGTCTTCACCCGGTCCGAGGCCGCCCGCAGGCTGGCGCTCGACCTGGGAGCCGCGTGGGCGGGCGGCTCGTTCGACGCCGCCCCCGCACCGCTGGACTCGGCCGTGGTGTTCGCCCCGGCGGGCGGACTCGTCCCCGCCGCGCTGGAACGCCTCGACCGGGGCGGAACGCTGGCCATCGCCGGGATCCACCTCACCGACGTACCGGAGCTGAACTACCAGCGGCACCTGTTCCAGGAACGGCAGGTGCGGTCGGTCACCGCCAACACCCGCGCCGACGGGGAGGAGTTCCTGCGGCTGGCGGGGCGGCTGCCGCTGGCGGTCAGCACCGTGCCCTACGGCCTGGCCGACGCGGACCGCGCTCTGGCCGATCTGAAGGCCGACCGGGTCAACGGGGCCGCCGTGCTGGTCCCGGACTGACCGAAGATCGTCACCGGCGGGCGAAACGTCCGACCCGTTCGCTACGCTGCTGGCGCGGCGGGCCGGGGGGGACGCGTTCCGCCGCCTGGGGACGAGGGGTGACGATGGCCGTGACCGATTCCGGCCCGGCGCCGGGCGGGCAGGCCGCGCCGCCGGACGACGCCGACGTCGAGGCGTGCCTGCGGGTGCTCGCCCACGTCGGCGCCACCGACCCGGACGACCCCCGCTGGGCCGCCGTCCAGCAGGCCGTCGCGCACGTCTACCGCGCGGGTCAGAAGTCCCGCCGCGCCGCCCGCCGGGCCGAGCGGCGCCGCCGCGACGGCGAGACCCTCGCCGCCACCGCCCGGTTCGCCGAGCAGGACCCGCCGCCCGTGCCCGTCGCCGCCCCCGAACGGACGGGCGGCACGCTGGTGGCGCCCCGCCGGTGCTACGTGTGCAAGGCGCACTACCGGCAGGTTCATCCGGAGTACCACGCGCTGTGCCCGGAGTGCGCCGAGGAGAACCTGGCGCACCGGTACGCCCGCTGCGACCTGCGGGGCCGCCGGGCGCTGGTCACGGGGGGCCGCATCAAGATCGGGTTCCAGGTGGCCCTCAAACTCCTGCGCGACGGCGCCGAGGTCATGGTCACCACCCGGTTCCCCCGCGACGCCGCCCGCCGGTTCGCGGCCGTCCCCGACCACGCCGACTGGCTCGACCGGCTCCACGTGCACGGTGTGGACTTCCTGGACCTCCCGGCGCTGGCCGCGTTGCCGTCGTTCGTGGAGACGCACTTCGGCCACCTGGACATCCTGGTCAACAACGCCGCCCAGACGATCCGCCGTCCCCCCGCCTACCACCGCGAGGTGCGCGCGGGCGAGGCCGAGCCGCTGACCGGCGCGGCGGCACAGGTGGACGTCCGCGACGCCGCTCCCCCGGCGCTCCCCGAGGGGCCTGGGGCCGGTCTCGTCCCGACGGCCGAGGCCGACGCGCTCTTCCCCGCCGGGCTCACCGACGAGACCGGGCAGCCCCTCGACCTGCGCGACCGCAACAGTTGGACCCTGCGGCTGCACGAGGTGGAGCCCGCCGAGTGGTTCGAGGTGCAGGTCGTCAACGCGTTCGCGCCGTTCCTGCTGACCTCGCGGCTGCGGCCGGTGCTGGAGGCGTCGCCGTTCCCCGACCGCTACGTCGTGCAGGTGTCGGCGATGGAGGGCAGCTTCTCCCGGGCGAACAAGACCGTCCGCCACCCGCACACCAACATGGCCAAGGCCGCCCTCAACATGCTGACCCGCACGGCCGCCGCCGACTACGCCCGCTCGGGCGTCCACATGAACAGCGTGGACACCGGCTGGGTGACCGACGAACGGCCGCATCCCGGCAAGCAGGCGCAGCGCGCGATCGGGTTCCGGCCCCCGCTGGACGTGGTCGACGGAGCCGCCCGCGTCTACCACCCGGTGGTGGCCGGGGTCGGCGGCGAGCGCATGTCCGGGCTGTTCCTCAAGGACTACCGACCGGTGGAGTGGTGATGACCGAGCCGACCCCCGTACGCTGCCCGGCGATCGAGCACCCGGACGTGCCCGCCGCCGACCCGGCCGACCTCGCGCCGCTGCTGGCGAGGCTGGCCGACGCGGGGCCGGTCACCGCCGACGAGACGTTCCCGCTGGGCACCCTGCGCCCCGACGGCCGGGTCGACCTGTGCAAGCAGGGCCTCGGCCCGGAGGGCGTCGCCCGGCTGCTGCCGGTGGCCCTGGGCTCGCCGCACGCGCGGCACCTGCTGCTCGGCACGAACGGCATCGGCGACGCCGGGGCCGCCGCGCTGGCGGGTGCGCTCACTCCCGGGCACGGCCTGGAGACGCTCTACCTCGGCTGCAACCGGATCGGCGTGGAGGGCGTCGAGGCCCTGGCCCGGGCGCTCGAAGGTGACGGCACCGTCCGCGCCCTGTGGCTCAAGCGCAACCCGGTCGGCGACGCCGGGGTCCGCGCGGTCGCCGCGATGCTGCGCTCCAACACCACGATCCGCACCCTCGACCTGGTCAACACCGGCCTGACCACCGAGGGCCTGCGGGTGCTGCTGGACGCGCTGGCGGGCCGGGCACGGCCGGTCGAGCGGCTGTTCCTCGGCGGCAACGGGCTCACCGCCGACGCCGCAGACCTGCTCGCGGCGCTGATCCGCGACGCCGGGGTGCGGGAGCTGTACGTGCCCGCCAACCACCTGCGCGACGCCGGGGTCACCGTCCTCGCGGACGCGATCGACCCGTCCCGCCCGGTACGGCTCGGGCTCGGCGGCAACGGCGTCGGGCCCGAGGGGGCGCGTGCGCTCGCGGCGGCGCTGGACGGCGTCGAGTCCCTCGACCTGGGCCGTCCGCCGTCGGAGCGGGCCCTCGGCGCGCCCCCCAACACCACCGGGGACGAGGGCGCCACGGCGCTGGCGGCGGCGCTGCCGGGC
>DATADI010000635.1:0-9013 GCA_036258615.1 Thermomonospora sp.
GCCCACACGCCACGCGCCACCACGTCGTCGGCCACGTCCACCGCCAGCAGGACCAGCCCGGTCACCGCCAGCGCCCCGGCCACCCGCCGTCCCGGCCGCCGCAGCCGCCGCGCCACCGCCGCCGCCGCGACGGCCACGCCCAGCACCAGCACCGTGAACCCCGGCCACGACCCGGTGAAGTGGGGCCTGGCGTAACGCGGCGGAGGGGCGTGCACCGAGCCCTCAGGCAGCCGTACGCCGATCAGCACACTCTCATGAGGGCCCAGCCCTCCCTGGGTGAAGTCGACCGCGTACGGGCCGTCTCGGCTCCACGCACACGGCGTCAGCCCGCTCTCCGCGCCATGCCGTTTCGACCCGGCCCGGCAGCTCACCCTGATCGGCCTCGCCGGGACCTCGACCCGCACCGAGACCTCGCCGATCGGCACGTCCCAGCCCGCCCCGATGGCGTCCCAGCGCAGCTCGACATGCCCCGGGCGCGGCGTCATCGCCCCCGTCACGTCGTACTCGATCACGTACGCCTGACGCCCGCTGACCCGGCGGTGCTCCCCGCCGATGTCGATGTGGACCTCGTGCAGCATCTTCCCCGCGCGGGCACGGGCCGGCGCCCCGGTGGAACTGCTGGTGCGCACGTTGCGGATGCCGTACAGCCGGTTCTTGATCCGGTACGGCACGCGCCGCACGATGCCGTGCTCCCCGCGCCCCCGGAAGTCGTAGGTGATCGTCTCGCGGACGTGCAACACCCCGTCCGGCCGGATCTCCAGCACCACGTCGTACGTGGGGATGCTCTCCCCCGGCTCACCCCCCGGCCCCGCGTGGGCGGGCAGCGCGACGGAGGCGATCGCCAGCGGCACCCCCACCGCGACCACCACGATCCAGACCAAGTCCCGCATGCTGCGCATTGTCCCCACCGGCCGGCGCGGCACGGCACCGAAGGCGCCCGCCGCCCCGGCCACCCGATCGTCCCCACCGTAGTGCCGCCCCATGCCCCGCGACCCGCCACGAAGGTGTTGCCTTGTTGACTGTGGGGGGCGACCCCCCACACCCCCCGCGCCCGGCCTCATGGGCTTCAGCCGGGCGGCCCTCCGCCGGCGCCCCGGGCCACCCGCCTGAAGGGCCGGGCATGGTCTGTGGTGACCGTTAGAACCCCCGTTCCTTGTTCTGCAGGCTCAGAGGGGCGGGGGTCGGCCCACTTTCCGGCGCGTCCGACTGGAGGACGGGCACGTTGGGGGTGGTTACCGCTGGAACCCTCGCATCTCGTGCTGGGCCTGGAGGGCGGGGGTCGGGCCACGTGCTGGGGGCATCTGGGTGTGGGGGGTGGTGGCCTGTCCTGGCGTTTCGAGGCGTGGGGCGGCGGGGTGGGGTGCTGCACGGGGCTCGTGCGGTTGATCTTCGCAGCCTGCTAGCGTGCCGCCGCGTAACCGTTCAGTCACGGAGAGGAATGATCATGCGGCGGATCGGTGTGGTGGTCCTGACCACCCTGGCGTTGGCGGGGCTGGCGGCCCCGGTGGAGGCGGCGCAGGCGGCGCCCCCGGACAAGCGGAAATGGGCGGCGCCCGACGGCATCGCGGACGTGGCGGCCTGGGGGACGTACACCCGGGGGGACGGGCGGGTCGTCATCCGGGGCAGGCTGGCGGACGCCGCCAAGGACGGGCGGACGGCCTGTGTGCGGTTCAAGGCCACCGAGCGGGGGCGGCGGGCCCACGTCCTCAAGGCGGCGATCGTCGTCAGGCGGGGCGGCCGGCACTGGTACCACGACGGCGAGGCCACGGTGCGCATCACCACGTCGTCCCCGAACACCGGGCATCTCCATGTCCAGGAGTGCTCGCGGAACACCGAGACCGGCGCGTGGGAGTACGCGCGCACGTGGCGCCGGATCTACTGACGGCGGGGCCCGGCGGCCGGGCGCCGGGCCCTACTCGGGCTTGCCCGCTCCCGGCGAGCCCTTGTCGAGCGACACCTCGCTCTGCCGGTCCTCGTCGTCCTCGTCCGCGGGCTTGTCGGACGGGTCCTTGTCGAGGGAGACCGCCGGGGCGTCCTCGGTCTCGGGCTTGTCGTCCTCGTCGGTCAGCAGGACGCCGACCACGGCGCGGATCTTGTCCTCGGAGACCGCGCCGGAGCGCAGCACCCGCGGGACCGGCCCGGTGAGGTCGATGATGGTGGACGCCTCGCCGAGGGCCGCCCTGCCGCCGTCCAGGTACACCGAGACCGCGTCGCCGAGCATCTCCTCGGCCTCGCCGACATCGCGGGCGGCGGGACGGCCCGACAGGTTCGCGCTGCTGACCGCCAGGGGGCCGGTCTCCTTGAGCAGTTCCAGGGCCAGGTCGTGCAGCGGCATCCGCACCGCCACCGTGCCCTTGGTCTCCCCCAGGTCCCAGGTCAGGTTCCGGTTGGCCCGGCACACGAGGGTGAGCGCTCCCGGCCAGAACTCGTCGATGAGGTCCTGCCCGTACGTACCCAGGTCCTCCACCAGCGCGGTGGCCGCACGGACCGTACCGACGAGCACGGGCGGTGGCATCTCACGCCCGCGTTCCTTGGCGTCGAGCAGCGCCTGCACCGCCGCGGGCGTGAACGCGTCGCAACCCACCCCGTACACGGTGTCGGTGGGCAGCACGACCAGTTCGCCGCGCCGCACCGCCGAGACCGACTCGGCGATGCCACGGGTGCGTTCCATCGGGTCGGAGCAGTCATAACGTCGGCTCACGGCGGCCATTCTTGCACCCCTCCGGCAGGGCCGCGCCGCCGTGTCACTCCGTCCCGAGCCGGGCGGTGACGAACCGGTCGCGGTTGGTCAGGTCGCGTCGGTTGCGGACGTCCCGCCAGCCGTGCTCCTCGGCGAACACCCAGTAGACGGCGTTGCCCTGGAGGTCGCTGTGCTCGACGGCCACGTACCCGCCGGGGCGCAGCAGCCGCCGCGCGGTGCGCTCCACGGCGCGGATGGCGTCCAGGCCGTCGTCGCCCCCGCCCCACAGCGCCGGGGCCGGGTCGTGGTCGCGGACGTCCGGCGGCACGTACTCCCACTCGGTCATCGGGATGTACGGGGGGTTGCTGATGACGAAGTCGACGGTGCCGTCCAGCTCGCCGAGGGCGTCGGCGAAGTCGGCCAGATGCAGCCGGACGCGGCCTCGTTCGTCCAGCGCCTCGACGTTGCGAGTGGCGTGGACGAAGGCCTTCGGGTCCTTCTCCACGGCGTGCACACGCGCCCTGGGGGCCTCCTGGGCGATGCTGAGGGCGATCGCCCCCGAGCCCGTGCCCAGATCCACGACCAGCGGGTCACGGACGTCCATGTCGCGGAGGGTGTCCAGGGCCCAGCCGACCATCACCTCGGTCTCCGGGCGGGGCACGAACACCCCGGGGCCGACCTTCAGCTCCAGGTAGCGGAAGAAGGCGCGGCCGGTGATGTGCTGGAGCGGCTCCCCCGCCTCGCGGCGGGCCACGCCCTCCCAGAACCGGGCGTCGAACGCGCCGTCCGGGACGGTGTGCAGCTCCGACCGCTTGACCCCGTGCACGGCGGCGGCCAGCTCCTCGGCGTCCGCGCGAGGCGAGGCCACCCCGGCGTCGGCCAGCCGCGCCGTCGCCCGGGCCACCTCGTCGAGCAGCAGGTTCATGTTCCCTGGGCTTCGGCCAGTCTGCGTTCGGTGTCGGCGTCGACGAGCGCCTGGATCACGTTGTGCAGGTCGCCGTCGAGCACCTGGTCGAGGTTATACGCCTTGTAGCCGACCCGGTGGTCGGAGATGCGGTTCTCGGGGAAGTTGTAGGTGCGCACCCGTTCGGAACGGTCGACGGTGCGGACCTGGCTGCGCCGCTCGGCCGCCGCGGCGGCGTCGGCCTCCTCCTGCGCCATCGCCAGCAGCCGGGACCGCAGGATGCGCAGCGCCTGCTCCTTGTTCTGGAGCTGGGACTTCTCGTTCTGGCACGACACCACCACACCGGTCGGCAGATGGGTGATCCGCACCGCCGAGTCGGTGGTGTTGACGCTCTGCCCGCCGGGCCCGGAGGAACGGTAGACGTCGATGCGCAGGTCGTTCGGGTCGATCTGGACGTCCACCTCCTCGGCCTCGGGGGTGACGAGCACCCCGGCCGCGCTGGTGTGGATCCGGCCCTGCGACTCGGTGACCGGGACGCGCTGCACCCGGTGGACGCCGCCCTCGAACTTGAACCTGGCCCACGCGCCGCCCTCGCCGTCGGCCCCCGGCCTCCCCTTCACCGCGACGGTGACGTCCTTGTACCCGCCCAGGTCGGAGGGCTGGGACGCGATGATCTCGGTCTTCCAGCCGATCCGCTCGGCGTACCGCAGGTACATCCGGAGCAGGTCACCGGCGAACAGGGCGGACTCCTCGCCGCCCTCGCCCGCCTTGATCTCCAGGATGACGTCCTTGTCGTCGTTGGGGTCGCGGGGCACCAGCAGCCGGCGCAGCCGCTCCTCCAGCTCCGCCTTGCGGCCCTCCAGCTCGGCGGCCTCGGCGGCGAACGCCTCGTCCTCGGCCGACAGCTCGCGGGCGGTGGCCAGGTCGTCGTTCACCGAACGCACCTGCCGGGCCGTCTCGACGATGGGCCGCAGCTCGGCATAGCGCTTGCCCAGCCGGCGCGCCGTGTTCTGGTCGGCGTGCACGGCCGGGTCGGCCAGCCTGCCTTCGATCTCGGCGTATTCGCCGATCAGCTCGTCGAGGTTCACGTGGGGATCCCGGATAGGGGCCCGCCGGACCGCGGACCCCGAGCGGCCCGGGGACACGCGGTCCCCGGGCCGCTCGTGCCGTCTGCCTGGAGTCGTGCGGGAGGCGGACTACTTCTTGTCGGCCCGCTTGCCGAAGCGCTTCTCGAACCGCGCCACCCGGCCGCCGGTGTCCAGGATCTTCTGCTTGCCCGTGTAGAACGGGTGGCAGTTGGAGCACACGTCGGCGTGGATCACGCCGTTCTCGGCGGTGCTGCGGGTCTCGAAGGTGTTGCCGCACGTACAGGTCACGGTCGTGACCCGGTACTCGGGGTGAATGCCGGACTTCAAGGGTCTTCTCCTCGCTCGGGCGGTCGCCGGGTCGCTCGTCGCACGCACGGTGCGGGCAGCGTGAACCGGTACCGCGGCGGTTGCACATCAAGTGTGCCAGATACCAGAACGTGCCGAGGTCACCGGGCATTCCCCATCGCGTGCTGATGGCGGCCCCGCTACGGCGTCCTCGCCTGGTGGCTCGTCCTTCTCGCGGTCCGCGGCTCGCGCTGCATCGCGGTAGCCCGCGATCTTCGCTCGCCTGACGGCTCGCTCAGCCTCCGGTCGCGCGAGCAACGCACCCGCTCTCCCGTGGCTGAGGCGATGGCTGAGGCCCACTCTCGGTCCCGCGCCTTCCGCTGGACCAGTGACGACCACACGAGCGGGCTGCTCCGGCAGCGGTGGCCCGGTTCTGGGTCACGCCAGTAGCGCACCCCCTGGCCGCTGGCTGAGGCGGTGACTGAGGTCGGTCCCCAGCTGCGGACCTGCGGGGCGGAGGGCCCTGCTTGGACTGAGGGGGCTTTCGAGATCACGAGGTGCGAGCGATCTCGAAAGTGGCGAGGGACGAGCGCGACGTGGGTGCGCGAGCCGTCGCGGCGGAGCCGTGACGACGGGCACGCGCGACAATGGGCATGTGAGGGTTGTGATCGCCGAGGATTCGGTGTTGTTGCGGGAGGGGCTGGTGCGGCTGCTGGCCGACGCCGGCATCGAGACGGTGGCGACGGTCGGGGACGGGCCGGGGCTCCTGGGGATCGTGGAGGAGAACGAGCCGGACCTGGCGATCGTGGACGTGCGGATGCCGCCGTCGTTCACCGACGAGGGGCTGCGGGCGGCGCTGGCGGTGCGGGAGCGGCGGCCGGGGACGCCGATCCTGGTGCTGTCGCAGTACGTGGAGGAGCGGTACGCCACGGACCTGATCGGCGGCGGGGCCCAGGGAGTCGGCTACCTGCTCAAGGAGCGGGTGTCGGACGTCCAGGAGTTCATCGACGCGGTGCGCCGGATCGCTGCGGGCGGCACGGTCATCGACCCGGAGGTGATCGGGCAACTGCTGGGGCGGCGCCGCGGGGGCGACCGGCTGGAGGCGCTGACGCCACGCGAGCGGGAAGTGCTCGGCCTGATGGCCCAGGGCCGATCCAACGCGGCCATCGCCCGGGACCTGGTGGTCACCGAGGGCGCGGTGGAGAAGCACATCTCGAACATCTTCCTGAAGCTGCGGCTGCCACCAACGCAGAACGACCACCGCCGAGTCATGGCCGTCCTGGCCTACCTGGGCGCCGCCTGACCGCCCCAAACCGGCCCCGGCCCGCCCCCAGCCCCGATCAGCATCATGCGCTGCTCGCACGACCGAAGAACGGCGTCACCGCTACGGGAGCGAGTGGCCGTCATCCGCCCACCGGCAGACGCACAACTGTGAGCGACCTCAGCCACCGGCCAGCGGGTGCGTTGCTCGCTTGACCGAGGGGCGGGCCACCGCTGCCGGACCGCCCGCCCCAGTGTCGCCCCAGACCCCGCGTCAGACGCACGGCTGCGAGTGGGCCTTAGCCAGCGCCCAGCCGCTGCGCTGCTCGCGCAACCCAGGCTCCGGTCCACCACTGCCGGAGCAACCCGCTCACGTGGCCGTCACTGGCCCAGCGGCAGACGTACGACCGCGAGTGGAACTCGGCACCGCCTCAGCCACCGGCCGATGGGTGCGTTGCAGGCGTCACCAACGATCGGTATCGCCGCTGCCGAAGCAGCCCACTCACGTGATCGCGCCTGGCCCACCGGCAAACGCAGAACTGCGAGCGGACCTCAACCACGAACCAGCGGGTGCGCTGCTGGTGTGACCAACGGTAGGGATCGCCGCTGCCGGAGCGACTCGCCCTCCGTGGCCATCACTGGGCCAGTGGCAGACGCAGGACTGTAAGTGGGTCCCAGCCACCGCCTCAGCCACCAGCCGGCGGCTGCACTACTGGCGCGACCCAAAACCCGGGCCACCACCGCCAGAGCAACCCCCTCACGTGGCCGCCACTGGCCCACCGGCAGACGCAGGACTCGTAAGTGGTCCCCGCCACCGCCTCAGCCACCAGCCGGCGGCTGCACTACGGGCGTGACCCAGAACCCGGGCCACCACCGCCAGAGCAACCCCCTCACGTGATCGCCACTGGCCCACCGGCAGACGCAGGACTTGTAAGTAGTCCTGGCCACCGCCTCAGCCACCGGCCAGTGGGTGCGTTGCTCGCGCGACCAGGAACCTGGCCGCTGCTGCCAGAGCAACCCTCTCGTGTTGTCGTCACTGGCCCACCGGCAGACGCAGGACTGCGAGCGGGCCTCGGCCATCGCCTCAGCCACGGGCGAGCGGGTGCGTTGCTCGCGCGACCGGAGGCTGAGCGAGCCGTCAGGCGAGCGAAGATCGCGGTCTACCGCGATGCAGCGCGAGCCGCGGACCGCGAGAAGGACGAGCCGCCAGGCGAGGACGCCGTAGCGGCACCGCCATCAGCACGTTGAGGACGCCGTAGCGGCACGCCATCAGCACGTTGAGGACGCCGTAGCGGCCCGCTTACCACGTGCACGGAAGGTCGGCTCGGATGACGGTGGGGCCGCCTACGGGGCTGTTGATGGTGAGGATGCCGTCGATGGTGGCGGCGCGGTCGGCCAGGCCGGCGAGGCCGCCGTCGGGGTGGGCGGTGGCGCCGCCGACGCCGTTGTCGGTGACCTCGACGACGACCCAGTGGGTCTCGCGGGTGATCCGGACGGATGCCTGGGTGGCGCGGGCGTACTTGGCGATGTTGGCCAGGGACTCGGCGACGATGAAGTACGCGATGCTCTCCACGGCGGCCGGGGGGCGTTCGGGGAGGTCCACCTCGACCAGGACGGGGACGGGGGCGCGGGCCGCCAGGCCGGAGATCGCCGGGTCCAGGCCGCGGTCGGTGAGGATGGCCGGGTAGATGCCCCGGGCCAGGTCGCGCAGCTCGGAGATGGCCTCCTTGGTGCCCGCGTGGGCCTGTTCGATGAGGGCGCGGGCGGTCTCGGGGTCGTCGTCGAGCTTGGCGCGGGCGCGGCCGATGTCCATGGCGACGGCCAGCAGCCGCTGCTGGGCGCCGTCGTGCAGGTCGCGCTCGATGCGACGGCGTTCGGCCTCGGCGGCGTCCACCCCGCGGGCGCGGCTGGCCTGCAGGTGCTCGGCACGGGCCTGCAGGCGCTTGCGCTCGGCCTGGCTCTTGCTCGGGCCCAGCAGGAACGACGCGTACACCGCGTGCAGGACGGCCAGGACGCGCGTCACGTACAGGGCCACCACGAGCATGCCGGCGCCCAGCAGGCTCACCGGCAGCGCGGTGACCGGGTTGTGGGTCTCGTAGAAGATCACGCCGAAGTTGACGACGCCGCGGCCCTCGGCGGCCACGAACGCCGGGAACAGCAGCAGCGCCCCGGTGAGCGCCCAGACCGCGACGGTCACGGCGAACTCGGCGATGCCCACGGGCAGCCGCAGCCCCAGATAGACCAGGTCCTTCCAGGTGGCCGGGTCGAACGCCATGGTCCGCCACTTGCCGAGCACGCTCGAGGTCTCCGGCATGGGCCGGTACGGGTCGGGGACCCGGACGCCGAACGCGGCCCGCAGCAGCCGGCGCTCCAGCATGGCCCCGAACCGCCACACCAGCATCACGGTCGCCAGCAGCGGAGCCCCGATCCAGATGATCAGCAACCCCACCGACAGCGAGAGGCCCACCGCCAGGAAGACGAACCAGGCGATCCCGAAGAACAGGCTGGTCGCCAGGTAGACGAGCGACCGCCACGTCAGCGACGAGCGCAGCAGCGCCACCGGACTCCATGACGCGGTCACGATCGGCCCCGCCCCGCCGGGCGCGGCCACGACACCGCTCATCTCGCTCACATCCAGCCCTTTCGTGCCGCCTCCACCGTACGGTCCAAGCCTGCTCGACCGCGCCGCCCGGCACCATCCGGCGGCCCGCCCCTCCTGGGGTGGGGCTAGCCCCACCCTTCGGCACGCGCCCCGCCCCGCGACCGCCCGGCCGCCGGGCATGGGCGGAGACGGCG
>DATADI010000636.1:0-17675 GCA_036258615.1 Thermomonospora sp.
GACCCGCGCCACCACCCGCCCGTCACGCGCCGCGACCGCGCCCCCGGCGCCCAGCTTGCACACCACCAGCCCGTACCGGGCGCTGAGGTGCTCGGCCGCCGCGTCCGGTTCGGCCAGCCCCGACAACTGCGCCGCCTCCTCCCGGTTGGGGAACAGCACCGCCGCGCCCTGCGTCGCCGCCAGGAACCGCTCCTCGCCGAACCCCGCCAGGAATCCCGTCGACGCCGGGTCCACGCTGACGCGCACCTCCCGCTCCCGCGCCCGCCGCACCGCCACGGCGGCCAGCGCCCGGCCCGGCTCGGTGAACAACGTGTACCCCGACAGGTGCAGCCAGACCACCCCGTCCAGCAGCCCGTCGTCCCAGTCACCGGGACCCAGCAGCGCCCCGGCCCCCCGGTGCGTGAGCATGGTCCGCTCACCCGACCCGTCCACCATCACGATGATCATCGCCGTGCGGTGGTCCGGGTCGACCGGCAGCCGGGGCCGCACCCCCGCCGCCCGCAGCCGCTCCTCGTGCCAGGCGCCGGTGTCGGCGCCCACCCGCGCCAGCAGCCGCGCGTCGGCCCCCAGCCACGCCGCCCACGCCGCCGTGTTCGCCGCCGACCCGCCCGCCCGCACCGCGATGTCGGCCTCGGTGTCGGTACCCGGACGCGGCGGGCCGCCGTGCAGCGCCACCACGTCGGTGACCACGTCCCCGACCACCAGCAGCCCCGGCGCCGGCACGGTCATCGCGGCCCGGCCGCCCACGCCCCGGCGATCTCGGCGGCCAGCCGCACGTTCCCGCGCACCGCCGCCAGGTTCGCCTCCAGCGACGCCCCGCCCGTCCCCCGCACCAGCCGCTCCAGCAGGAACGGGGTCGTGGCCTGCCCGCTGACCCCCTGCCGCGCCGCCTCGTCCAGCGCCTCGGCCAGCACCCGGTCGTGCAGTGCGGGATCCAGCTGCTCGGCCACCGGCACCGGGTTGGCCACCACCAGCGCCGCCGGGGGACCGTCCAGGGCGTCCTGCCCGCGCATCACCGCGGCGACCTGCTGCGGCGACTCCAGCCTCCAGTCCACCGGCTCACCCGAACTGTGCAGGTAGAAGCCGGGGAACGTGGACGTCCGGTATCCGGCGACCGCCACGTTCAACGTCTCCAGCCGCTGCAACGTCGCCGGAACGTCCAGGATCGACTTCACCCCGGCGCACACCACCGTGATCCGGGTCCGGCTCAGCAACGCCAGGTCCGCCGACTCGTCCCAGGTGTCGGCCCACCCCCGGTGCACCCCGCCGAGCCCACCGGTCGCGAACACCCGGATCCCCGCCCGCGCCGCCAGGAACGCCGTCCCCGACACGGTCGTGGCACCTCCGGCGCCCGTCCCCGCCGCCAGCGCCAGGTCACGGTAACCGAGTTTCCGCAGGTCCGGATCGGACGCCACCCGCTGCAGCCCCGCCTCGTCCAGGCCCACCCGCGCGACCCCGTCCAGCACCGCGATCGTCGCCGGAACCGCGCCGCCCTCCCGCACCAGCGCCTCCAGCTCCCGCGCCACCTCCAGGTTCCGCGGACGGGGCAGGCCGTGCGAGATGATCGTCGACTCCAGCGCCACCACCGGCAGCCCCCGCGCCAGCGCGTCGGCCACCTCCTCCGCCACCACCAGCGCCGCCCCGCCCATCGACCATCTCCGCTCTTCGAACACGTATCCACCTGCGAAAACCCCGGCACGCGAGGAAGATCCACACGGCCGTCGCACACCCTACCGCCGCCACCCACCCGCACCGATCCCCGCTCCTCCCGGGCACCGTCGGCACCCCGCACACGGCCGTTCGGGAGACGTCCGGGAGACGATCATGGGTGGGGTCTCACGGTCACGCGTCGAGCAGCTCGGCCAGCACCGGCACGACCGACGAGGCGGACAGCCGCCGCCGCGCCGCCAACGCCGTCTCCCGGCGGGCCTGCAGCGCCTCGACCAGCTCGGCCCGCATGGGCGGCGACACGTGTGCGTATGTGCCGCCGGTCCCAGGAAGCGCGTGCCCGAGCCGGTCGTGGACAAGCACGTCCGGCATGCGGTCTTCGTCCATCCACACCCGCAGGCTATGCCGCTTCCCGTGCGGGACCATCTCCCTGCCCTTGGGGAGCCACCGCGCCAGCCGCCAATCGTGCCAGTGACCGGCGGCGGGGTGTCACCGCAGCCGCGCCGATGCGCACGTCCCCGGGCGCCTTCCGGCGACGCGCAGGCTGCTTACGGGCGGCGGCTTCCGCTTCGGCCAACGAGCCCCGCACATGGGTCACCGAGGTCGACCCGGCCGACCTGGAAGGAGACGATCGCCGCCACGGCGCACCTGTTCACCATCACCGGCGACCGGCAGCGCCTCTGCCAGCCGGGGGTGCCGGAGTTGTCGTTCGACCCGTCCCACGACTAATCCCGCGGCGCCGTCGGTCACCGGCATGGTCCGGAGATCCTGAGGCGACGGCCGGCCGCAAGGCAGACACCTGTCAGTGGAGGCGGCGATAGTTTCTGTGCTGATCGGGACGTTGATCCGTTTCATGCTCGTGGGTCTGTCCGGCAAACGAGGATCTGCGTTGGGGCAGAAGGTCATGGGACTCTCCAGAGTCGGAGGATGCGGTCGTTGCCGTTCCCGCTGCCGTTGCCGCTGGCCAGAGTCTTGCCATCAGGACTGAACGCCACCGCGCCGAAGGTGATGTCGTGTTTGTCGCCGGGCAGTGCGGCCGTGCGTCGGCGGGAGGTTGTGTCCCAGAGTTCAATTCCCTCGCTGTCGGTGATGGCAAGAGTATGGCCGTCCGGGCTGATCACTGCTTCGGCGCTGAAGCCCCGGGACTCAGGTAGGCGGTGGCCGATGCCTTTCCGAGTGGAAACGTCCCAGAACTGAAGGATCCACGGGGAGTCGTACCCGACCAGGGTCTTACCACCGGAGATGAATGCCAGGAACTTGAATGAGGAGGCCTGGTGGTCGGTGCGTCCGGTGCCGAGGGTGGCTGTGGTGCGGCGGGTGGCCATGTCCCACAACCAGACGACCCCTGACCCGCCCCGGTCCGTCCTCCCGCCGCTGGCCAGGGCCTTGCCGTCGGGGCTGAACGCCACCGAGTCCACCCACCTTTGATCCTTGTGGGTGAGGGTGGCGGTGGTGCGTCGGGTGGCCACGTCCCAGAGCAGGGCTCCTTGGTCGCCGCCTGCGGTGGCCAGGGTCTTGCCGTCCGGGCTGAACACCACCTGAGAGATAGATCGTGCGGGGCAGTTCCCGCAGGGTGGGAGACGGACGGGGGTGGCGATGGCCTTCTGGGTGGGAATGTCCCAGAGCCAGGCGGTCCTGACGCCGGCGCTGGCGAGCATTTTGCCGTCGGGACTGAACGCCAGCGAGGTGACCACGTCGTTATGGGTGAGGGTGGCGGTGGTGCGGCGGGTGGCCACATCCCATAGCCGCACGGTTTTGTCCCCGCCGCCTACGGCCAGGGCCTTGCCGTTGGGGCTGAACGCCACGGCGGTGATGTCGGTCGGGAAGGTGTCCTGGTAGAGAGGTCCGTCTCCGCCTCCGCCTGGCGGCCGGAGAATCGCTGCGGTGATGATGGCGATCGCGGTGGCCGCTCCGAGCGCGGACAGCATAACCGTCCGGTGCCGGATCCGGCGTCCGGCGCCCTCGCCGGGCCGCTGTGGGGCAGGGTGCCTGGTGGCCTGGGTGTGGGGCTGCGGTGTGTCCACCCTCTGCGGGGCGGCAGCGAAGTCGCCGCGGGCGGGTGCGGTCAGATTTCGAGCTGGGGGCGGTGGCCGCCATGTGCGGGGCCCGGCGTCTGGTCGGGTGCTGGGGTCCGGTGCCACGAGGCGGGCGAGCAGTTCCGCTACCTGCGGCCGGTCGTCGGGGCGTTTGGTCAGGCAGGCCGCGATCAGGCCCCGGATGGGGGCAGGTACCGGACCGAGGTCGGGTGGCTCGTTGGTGATGCGGTGGACGATGGTCAGGACGGTGTCGGCGTCGAAGGGGCTGCGGCCGGTGGCGGCGAAGGCCAGGACGGCACCCAGGGAGAACACGTCGCTGGCCGGTGTGACGGTCTGGCCGCGGACCTGCTCGGGTGACATGTAGAGCCAGGTGCCCAGCACCGCACCGTGTGCGGTCATGTCGCTGGCGTCCAGGGCGCGCGCGATGCCGAAGTCGATGATGCGGGGCCCGTCGCCGGCCATGATGATGTTGCCGGGTTTGAGGTCGCGGTGCACCAGGTCGCAGGCGTGGATGGCGGCCAGCCCCTCAGCCAGCCCGGCCCCTAGGGCCTGCAGCCTGTCCAGGGGCAGGGGGCCGTGTGCGGTGACGGCCTGTTGCAGGGAAGGACCGGGGATGTAGGCGGTGACCATCCACGGCGGGTCGTCACCGGGATCGGCGTCGACGACATGGGCGGTGTGGAAGCCGCCGACCCGGCGGGCCGCCTCCACCTCCCGGGCGAACCGGCTGCGGAACGCGTCGCGATCGGCGTGCTCGGGGCGGATGATCTTCACCACGACTTCCCTGCCGCCGGGCGTGCGGGCCAGGAACACCTGCCCCATGCCGCCCGCGCCGAGTCGGCCCTCCAGCCGGTACTTACCGACCCGCCTGGGGTCACCGGGCTGCAAGGAATCCATCCGCGCCCACCCAACATCGAAAAGACAACCGGCAGGCGCCCCCAAGCCGCCTGGTCCGGATCGTTTCAGAAAACAGACCTTCCGTGAAGTAATTCGGTTCCATGCCCGTCCCCGACCGCACCGGAGACGACCCGGATCGCCGCAAAGTCGCTTCAAGAAAAGGTGCTTGGGCCGCCCGGCGGGCTCGCCGCGACCGACGACAGCCTGATCGCCTAGACGCAGCGGTACCTCGACCTGGCGGTGCGCGGGGTCCGCTCCGCCGAGGTGGCCGGGAAGATCGCCCGGCATCTGGGTCGGTTCGCCGTCTGGTTCGCCCCGCCTACGGGCACGACCGTGTCTCGGCCGTCACCCCCCGCGAGGTCGCCGCCTGGCGCAATGACGTAGCCGCCGAAGGCTCGGTCAGGACAGGCGTCGTCATGGTGTTCACCACGCCACCGCGTGTGGCCACCGATCGAGGCTGTGGGTGAGCTGGTCGCCAAGGGTTGCCGTGATGGGCAACCCGGTGGCCAGCTCGACCCAGCCGTACATGCCGCGGTCGTTGCGTGCCCGCAGCTACCACCGGCAGCACCGCGGTCGCCTCCGCCCAGAGCGTCCCGGGGGCCGCTGCGGAGTCCGCGGGCGGGCACGGTGTCTGCGGGAGGGGCGGCTGGCCGGGTGCGGGCAGCGGGGAGATCGTCATGGCAGGGGAGCCGCCGGTGACGTGGCGGCCACCGAGGACGGTGAGTATCAGCGGATGCGCGAGGAGCGGCTGCGGATCGTGCTGGAGTTCAACCGGGGCCCCTGGTGATCCCAGGACGGCGCCCCCAGACCACGAACCGGGCGGCCGCGAAACTGGCGCTGCAGCCGTCGCGAGGAGCGCCGCGCCACCGGCCGACGAGTAGCGTCAGCCCTGGTATGACAGCGGCGGGCCGTGGCACGTTCCCGACCCTGAGGGTCAGGTCTCGTGACCGTGATCCACCCTACGCGGCGCGCCGGTCGCACGTCTGTGCGGCTGCCGTCAGCACGACGCGGACGCCGTCGACCTGGCCGTGCGCTCGAAGCCGCAGCCGCCCGCGACGGCAGCGCTCGGCGACGGACCGCAGCCGCAGGTGCCGCGCCCACTCGGTGAATGCGGCACGCGCCTGCTCCGCGGACTGGTGGACCACGGCATCGCACCGCACGCCGCTTCCGCTGACCCGTCGGCGCAGAACGGGCACCCGGTCCAGCGGCTGCCGCACCAACAGCTCAGCGGCCCGGACCCTGCGAACGTGGCGCTCGACCGTCACAAGCTCCGCAGCGTGGAGGGCGGAGCGTCTGCCGGGACCGTGATGACCGCGTGGGCCGGCAGAAAGCTGGGAGACGCCTGGACGAAAACTCCGGCACGCGAGGAAGATCCACACGGCCGTCGCATAACCTCCCCGATCCCGTTCATCCCGGCTGCGGTCCGGTGAGGACCACCCTCGTGCACACGGGGCTGGCCCCCACCGGAGCCGCCACCCTGGCGGTTCGTGGCTTTCATCGGCGGCCGTGGACCGCCTACGGGCTTGTCGGCCGGCGGGTCAGAGCGCGCGCACGAAGTCGGTCAGCGGCAGGGGCGTGACCTCCGGGTACCTGGCGTTGTCCAGGGTGTCGAACTTGGCCTTGCCGCTCACCATGCACCACTGGTACTGCAGCGCCACGTAGTCGAACGGGTTGTCGGTGAGCGCCGCCCGGCGGGCGATCTCCGCGCGCAGGTCGTCGGCGGTGCCGAGGTGACGCAGCCGCAAGGTGCGGCCGGAGCCGCGCTGGACCGCGTCGTGGAACCGGCGCATCGACATGACCTCACCGGCGAAACGCAGCGTGCCGGTGGCGGCCGGGTCGAGGGCGACGGCGGCGGTGTACGCGGCGGTGTCGGCCACCGAGGTCAGGTCGAGCGGCTGGTCGGGGTCTCCCCAGTGGGACAGCGTGCCCTGCTCCCAGTCGATGAGCCCCATGAAGCCGGTCATCACCTCGTAGAAGGCCCCGTTGAGCACGGAGACCACCTCGAGATCGGCCCCGGTGAACGCGGCGGCGGCCTGCCGGCGCCAGTCGATCATGAAGTTGTCGCCGTCGTCCAGCTTGGTCAGATCGAAGGCGAAGTCGGACGGGACGAACCGGCGGGCGCCGGCCTTCTCCGCGGCGCGCACGAGGTTGACCTGCCCGTCCACGATCACGTCGGGGCCGCCCTGGACGGCCGAGATCACGGTCGTGGCGTCGCCGACGGCCTCGGCCAGTCGCTCGGCGGGATCGGTGATGTCGCCCTCGACCAGCTCCAGGCCGCGCGCCCGCAGCCCGGCCAGGGAACTCCGCTTCTCCTCGCCGGTGCCGGGCCGCACCAGGGCCCGCACGGGAGCGCCCCGGTCGAGAAGCGCCTGGACGATCCGGCCGCCGAGCAGTCCGGTGGCACCGGCCACAAAGACCTTGGGGAAAGAGGACATGGACGGACTCCTTGCTGGAAATCGATGTGGAGGTTCACCCGTGAGCCCGTGACAGGGCTCGCGGGGGCATTGAGGAAGGAACAGGCGACGGTGCCGCGCGCCTCAATGACGGCGCGTCGGCCGCCCGCTTCAGCGGGAAGCAGGGCTTACGGCAGCCCTGACCCGGGTCGATGGAAGTCAGCCGCCACAGAGGGCAGGGCGACACTCGCGGGCACGCGCCGGGAGGGTGTGGGGCGGCGACGGCACCGATCCGTGGCGGCGGTTCTCCGTCCCGGCGCGGACGGACGGCAGAACCGCAACGGGCTCATCGCCCTTTCTTGATCGCTTCGCTGAGCGCGCCGAGGCTCGCGGCCAGCTGCTCGATGTCGGCAGCCTCCCAGTCGGTCAGCAGCGTGGCGACGGCGGCCGCGCGTGCCTTCCACAGCCTGGCGATGGCGAGCTTCCCCTCCCGTGTGACGCTCACCAGTTGTGCGCGGGCGTCGGCCGGATCGGGCCGACGTTCGATGAACCCGCGTGCCTCCAGACGTCTGGCCGGAGGCGACAGGGTGGACTTGTCCACCTCCATCAGCTCCGCCAGCACCGACAGCCGCACCGGCGCGTGCAGCGACACCTGGGCCAGCAGGGTGTAGTCGCCCAAGGACAGCCCCAGCCCGGAGGACGCCATGATCCTGCGCCGCGTGGCCGGGGAGAACATCCAGTTGCCCACCGTGGCCAGCGCCGCCGCCACCTCGTCGACGGCCGCACGCTGCGGGCGGGACGGGCCGTCCTCGCCGTCCGGCGCCTGTTCCATCCACACCACCCCCGGTACAGTTGGTTGACCCAAACCAACTATCTCCCATGGGGGCACTCAATGCAAGCGCATGCATCTCCGGCTTCGGACACCACTGCGGGAAGGTTCAGCCTGAGCCGGGACGGCCGGGGGATGGTCCCGCGCTGGCGGCGTACAGGAGGTCGCGCAGGCCGGGGAGGTCCTCGCGGTCACCGTGCCAGACCAGCCGCAGGGCCAGGTCGGGGGCGGCCAGGGCCAGGCGGCTGAGCGTTCCGGACGCCAGGGCGGCCGACACCGCGAACTCCGGGAGCAGCGCCACGCCCAGGCCCTGTTCGGCCCAGGCGCGCATCACCGCCACACCCCCGGCCCGGACACGTTCGGGCTCCGGCCCGATGAACCGGTCGGCGGCCATCCAGAAGGAACACGCGGGCACGTTCACCAGGAGGCGTTCACCGGCGAGGTCCTCGGGAGCCACAAGGGGGCGCCCGCTGAGCCGGTGAACGGGCGAGGCGACGAGGACCAGGGGAACCGTGTCGACGTCGAGGAAGGTCAGCGGTGCGGGCGGCGCGGGGAAACCGAGGTCCCCCAGGGCCTCACCGGTGTCGAGCAGCAGCGCCGCCTCCAGCCGTCCGGCGGTCACGTCGGCGAGCAGCTCGTCGCGGCTGCCGTTGGGACGCACCTGGACGCGCAGGCCGGGGCGGCGTCCGGCGAGCATGGCCAGCACCTGCGGCGCGTAGGTGGCGGCGATGGTCTCCAGGGCGCCGAGCCGCAGTTCCGGGTGGTGCCCGGTGACCTCGCGGCGTGCCTGCTCGGCCTGGTCCAGCAGGCGGCGGGCCCAGGGCTGGAGGCGCTCGCCCGCCTCCGTCAGGCGCATGCCCCTGGCCGTCCGCTCGAACAGCGCCACGTCCAGCGACTTCTCCAGGACGCGGATCTGCTCGGAGACACTGGAGGGGGCCATGTCCAGGGCGACGGCGGCGTCGGTCACCGTCCGGTGTCGTACGACGGCCTCGAAGGTTCGCAGCTGGCGCAGCTCCATGGTCCTGCCAACCCCCGGCGGGCATGCGGAAATTCCGAACACGGCGTGCGGGCGGGCCGGTGGAGGCGGCCGGGCGCTCTCCGGACAGTGGACGCCATGACGACAACGCACCCCCGCCTCCGCAGGCGTCCGGGCGTACGGGCTCGGGCCGGTCGCCGCCCGTTCATCCTGCTGGGCATCTCGCTCGGGTACTTCATGGTGCTGCTGGACATGACCGCGCTCGCGGTCGCCGAACCGGATCTGGCCGCCTCACTGCACACGTCGATCGCCGGGCTGCAGTGGGCCACCACCGGATACACGGTCGTGTTCGGCGCGCTGCTGCTGTCGGCCGGGGCCCTCGCCGACCGGCACGGCGCACACCGGGTCTTCCGCCTCGGCGTCACCGTCTTCGGGCTCGCCTCGCTGCTGTCGGCGTTCGCCCCGACGCTGACCGTCCTGGTCGCGCTGCGCGCCGTGCTCGGCGCCGCCGGAGCGGCGTGCGTGCCCTCCTCACTCGGGATGATCGCCCGGCTGTACCCGGACCCGGCCGAGCGCACCCGCGCCGTGGCGGCCTGGGCGTCCATCAGCGGCGCCGCGGTGGCCGCCGGTCCGATCGCCGGGGGAGCCCTGGTCGATCTGGCGGGCTGGCGGGCGATCTTCCTGGTCAACGTACCGCTCACGCTGCTGGTGCTCACGCTGACCGCGGGCCGGTCGGTGCGCTGCCCCCGGGGCGCCCGTCGCATCGACTGGAAGGCCCAGGTGGCGGCCGGTGCGGCACTGACCCTGCTGACCGACGCGCTCATCGCCGCGGGCACCCGTTCCTGGGCGCACACCGCCGGATCCGCGGCGGCCACGGTACTGGCGGCGGCCGTCTTCGTGGCCCTGGAACGACGCAGCGCGGCACCCGTGGTCAACCGGGCGCTCCTCCGTGGCCGTGGGGTCCGGGCCGGGCTGGCGGTCGGCGCGGCGGTCAACTTCGCCCTCAACGGCAACCTCTTCGTCCTGCCCCTGCTGTTCCAGCACGACCGCCACCTCAGCGCGGTCGTCACCGGCCTGGCCTTCCTGCCCCTCACCCTCCCGTTCGTGCTCAACCCCCCGGTGACCGGCCGGATCGTGGCCCGCCACGGCCCGCGCCCACCCATCCTGGCCGGTGTCACCCTCCTGGCGGCGGGCGGCGTCGCGCTCGCCTGCGCGGTCTGGGCGGACGCCGCCTACCCCTGGCTGGCCGCGGGCATGCTGCTCACCGGCTTCGGTGTGTCGTTCGCGCTGCCCGCCCTGGTCACCGCCATCATCAGCGCGGCCCCCCAGGGAACGGAGGGCGCCGCCGGAGGCCTGCTCAACGCCGTCCGCCAGATGGGAGCCACCCTCGGTGTCGCGACCATGGGCACCCTCACCGGCCTGGCCCCCGGCACCGCAGGGGCCCTGCTGCTCGCAGCCGCCGTCTGCGCCGCCACCGGCACCTGGTTCACCCGCACGGGCCGAAGCTGACCGCCGGTCAGCGTGAGGGGGTCACCAGGCCTGCTTCGTAGGCGATGATGACGAGCTGGACCCGGTCGCGGGCGTCGAGTTTGGCCAGCAGGCGGGTCAGGTAGGTCTTGGCGGTGGCGGGGCTGATGGACAGCCGTTCGGCGATCTCGGTGTTGGACAGGCCGCTGCCGACGAGTGTCAGGACCTCTCGTTCCCGGTCGGTGATGACGCCGAGGTCGACCCGGTGCGGCGGGGTCGCCGGGGGACGGCCGGCGAAGTCCTTGATCAGCCGGCGGGTCACGCTCGGCGCGATCAGCGCGTCCCCGGCGGCCACGATCCGCACCGCGGCGAGGATGTCGTCCAGGGCCATGTCCTTGACGAGGAAGCCGGACGCGCCCGCGCGCAGCGCCCCGTAGACGTGGTCGTCGTCGTCGAACGTCGTCAGGACGAGGACACGTGCGGTGCCCGTGCCCGTGGTGATCTGCCGGGTGGCCTCGATGCCGTCCATCTCCGGCATCCGCAGGTCCATCACCACCACGTCGGGCGACAGCTCCGCGGTCAAGCGGACCGCCTCGACGCCGTTGGCGGCCTCGCCCACGACCTGGACGTCCGGGGCGTCGGCGATGACCATCTGCAGGGCGGCGCGGACCAGCGGCTGGTCGTCGGCGAGGACGACGCGGATCGTCATCGCGCCACGGCCTTCACGTCGGCGGCCGATCCCGTTTCCACCGGCAGCGGCAACCGGGCCGTGACCAGGAACCCGCCTCCCGGATGCGGCCCGGCGGAGAACGCGCCGCCCACCAGGGCGACCCGCTCCCGCATTCCGGCCAGCCCGTAACCGGTGTCCGTGCCGGTGCCGCCGCCCCGGCCCTCGTCACGGACCTCGAGGGCGAGTTCGTCCTCGCGGTAGTCGATGTCCACGCGGCACGACCGGGCGCCCGAGTGCCGCACGACGTTGGTCACCGACTCCTGGACGATCCGGAACGCCGCCAGGTCGATGTCGGCGGGCACCGGACGGCGCGTGCCCCGCCACGCCACGTCCACGCGCACACCGGCGGCCGTGGTCGTCGCGGCGAGCCGGGCCACGTCCGCCAGGCCGGTGGCCGGCCGCAGAACGCCCCGCCGCTCGTCGGGCTCGCGCAGCGCGCCGAGCATGCGCCGCAGCCCGGACAGCGTCTCCCGGCCCGTCCGCTCCACCGTGTGCATCGCCTCCCGCGCCCGCTCGGGCTGGGTGTCGATGACCCGGGCCGCGGCGCCCGCCTGCAGGGCGATGATGCCGATGCTGTGGGCGACCGTGTCGTGCATCTCGCGGGCGATGCGCAGCCGTTCGGCGGTGACGGCCTGCGTCGCGGCGCGGGCGTGCAGTTCCTCGGTGTGGGCGCGCGCCTGGTGCACCGAGTGACCGATGAGCCAGGCGATGACCACCGTCAGGGCCAGGTACGGCTCGGGAGCGATACCGGAATCGTCCCCCGCCAGGGAACGCACGGCGACGTACCCGGCGAGCAGGCTCAGCGTCCCGGCCCCCGCGATGAGCGAGGACCGCCGGGGAAGCGTGGCCGCGACATAACCCAGCGCGGCGTCCACGCCCAGGAACTGCAACGGCGGGATCTCGTCCTGCCCCCAGGCCACCGTCGAGACGACCGTACCGGCGAGGATGAGCCCGTAGGCGGCCGACGTCCTGCGGCGCAGCACCGCGCTCCCGGCCACGACCAGCGCGAAGGCGGCGACCAGCAGCACCTGGGCGTGCAGCGGGTCCAGGCCGTCGCGGGGATAGCTGAGCGAGTAGGTGTGGCGGGGCGGCAGCACCACGTACTCGATGATGGGCTCCACCGCGGCCGCCGACCACGCCAGCGCGATCCACAGACCCGGCGGAATGCGTTTGACCAGCGGCGAAGGCGGCGAAGCGGACATGCGGCGATCGTATCCGCGGCCCCGGAGACGGTCATCGGCCCGGGGCTGTACGACCACGGTCGACACCCGGGCCCGGCGATTGTCGGCGGTGGTCCGACGACACGCCGCACCGCCCACCGGCACCGTGGTCGCCGTGCCCGGCATCCCGCCGCCACCAGGCGCCGACCGCGCCCAGGACCACGCAGGAGAGGCCCGATGACCACACCCGCCACCGAACCCCGCGCCCGCTTCCGCGATCTGGCCGCCGCCGAGTGGATCAAGCTGCGGTCCCTGCGCTCGACCTGGCTCGCCTACGGGGCCACCGCGCTGACCGTGATCGCGCTGAACGCGGGCACCGCCTACGACACCCACGGCCACTGGACGGAGCGGAACGCGGCCGACTTCGTCCGTGACGGCATCCCGCTGCAGATCGCCTTCACCGCGAACGCCGCCCTCATCATGACCCTCGCGCTCGGCGCGCTCGGCGCCCTCCTGTTCGTCAGCGAGTACGGTACGGGCGCGATCCGCACGACGTTCGCGGCCGTACCGGCACGTGGCTCGGTGATGGCGGCCAAGGCGGCCGTCCTCGCGGCGTTCACCACCGTCTTCGGCGTGGTCGTCGCCGGGGCCTCGTTCGGCCTGACCCAGGCGATCCTCGACCACCGGGACGTGGGCGTCTCCCTCGGCGACCCCGGCGCGTTGCGCGTCGTGCTCGCCTCCGCCCTCCTGGCGCCGGTCTGCGCCCTGGCGGGGTTCGCGCTCGGCGCGGTGATCCGGCTGACCGCCCCCGCCCTGGTCGCCTCGGCGATCGTCATCACCGTGCTGCCGGTGGCCGTCACCGACGGCCGCTACTGGACGGCGGTCCTCGGGCACGCCCTGCCCTTCCGCGCCTGGCTCCGGCTCGTGGCCGTCGACCCCGCCCCGACCCGCTTCCCGTGGACGACCGGCGGCGCGTGGACCGTCTACACGCTGTGGGCCCTGGCCGCCGCCGCACTGGCCGTCACCAGCGTCCAGCGGCGCGACCAGTAGTCACGATCCCGCCCGCCCCCGGGCGGTAGGAGGCTGTGTGGTGTGACGACCTTCTTTCTCGTACAGCACGGTGAAAAGGACCAGACCCCGGGGGATCCCGGGCTCACCGAGGCGGGACGGTGGCAGGCCGCCCGGACCGGTGACCGGCTGCGGGCCGCCGGTGTGGTCACGGTGTGGTCGAGCCCGTTGCGACGGGCCGTGCAGACCGCCGAGCCGATCGCGTCGGCGTGCGGGGTGGACGTCCAGACCGACCTCCGGCTGCGGGAGCGGATGAACTGGGACGGCTCGCTGTCGTGGCCGGACTTCCTCGTCGAGTGGGACCGGACGGTCACCGATCGTGACTACGTGCCTGTGGTGGGGGATTCGTCACGCCAGGCCGGTGAACGGCTGTACGACTTCCTGACCGAGCACCAGGGGCGCCGCGGGCCTGTGGCGATGGTGGTCCACGGCGGGGTCACGGTGGATCTGCTCAGGACGTTGCTGGGCGATGACGCGGTTCCCGCCGCGTTGCTGTCCGGGGTCCCGAGTTGCGCGATCACCACGCTCGACGGTCTGGAGGTGTCGGAGATCGCCTCGGTCGCGCACTTGAGGTGACCCGCCCCGAGCGGTGTTCAGCGGTCATCGGAGAGCGCCGCGTAGACCAGGCGGTCCCGCCACCGGCCCCGCAGGTGAAGATGGTCGCGGAGATGGCCCTCGCGCCGCATGCCGATCCTGGTCAGCACGCGGACCGACGCGGCGTTGTCCGGATCGCAGGTGGCCGAGATCTTGTGCAGGCCCAGGTCCTGGAAGCCGAAGGCGAGCAGGGCGGCGGCGGCTTCGGCGGCGTACCCCCTGCCCCACCGCTCGCGGTTCAGGACGTAGCCGATCTCGGCACGCCGGTGGGCGGTGCTGGTGACCCGCAGTTCGATCGATCCGACGAGCGTGTCGTGGTCGCGCTCGACCACGGCCAGCGTGAAGCAGTGGCGGGGCACGGCACGGGCGTCCCGCACCGCCTCGGCGAGGAACGCGGTGGTGTCGTCCGGGTTGTTGGGTCCCCAGTCGGTATATCGGGTCACCTCGACATCACCGGCGAACGCGTGGACGGCCGGGTGGTCCCCGGCACGGAACTCGCGGAGCAGCAACCGCCGCGTACTCAGGTCCATGACCCCGCAGAATCCCACAACACCCCTCCGCCCGATCTCGTCGTGCGCCCGGCGGGAGCGAAGTGGACGCCATGTCCGGATAAGCTTGCGCGTAGTGGACACCGTGTCCGGTTGGGAGGGAGACGTGATGGTGGACATCGGCAGGGTCGGCGTGGTCTTCGGCAGCCTCACACCGCCGGAGGAGCTGACGCAGGGGGCGGAGCTGGCGGAACGGCTCGGCTTCCATGAGCTGTGGTTCTCGGAGGACTGCTTCTTCACCGGCGGGCTCTCCGGGCTCACCCAGCTGCTCGCCGCCACCCGGACGGTTCCCGCGGGGCTGGGGCTGGCGAGCGTGATGACCAGGCACCCGGCGATCCTGGCGATGGAGCTGGCGGGGCTGGCCAGGACGTACCCGGGGCGCGTCCGGGGCGCCGTCGGGCTGGGCAACACCCACTGGCTCGGGCAGATGGGGTTGTTGCCCGAGCGCCCGCTCACCGCGGTCACCGAGACCTTCGAGGTGCTCCGCGACCTGCTGGACGGCGACGAGGTGGATCGGCGCACCAGCGTCCACGACCTCACCGGCATCCGCCTGGAGTTCACGCCCGAGCAACCCCCGGAGCTGTGGATCGGGGCCGTCAACGAGCGTGCGCTGCGAGCCGCCGGGGCCCGCGCCGACGGCGTGCTGCTGTCGGTGCTCGCCGGGCCCGACTACGTGGCCTGGGCGAAGGACCTGGTCTCCGCGCCGGGACGGGCCGCTCCACCTGTCACCGCCTTCGTCCTGGCGTCGGTCTCCGACGACGCGCGCGCGGCCCGCGACGCGGTACGGGACGCCGTCGGCTTCTTCCTCAGGGCCGAGGCGCACACCGCCCTGGTGGGCAGGTCCCGGTACGCCTCCCAGATCCGGGAGCGGGTCGCGGGCCTGGCGGAGGGGGAGCCGCTCGTCGTCGAGGACGCCTGGATCGACGAGTTCGCCGTGGCCGGGGACCCCGGCCAGGTACGCGACGGCCTGCGGCGGCTGCACGCCGCCGGGGCCGACGCGCTCGGCCTGTGGCTGTTCCCCCCCGACCGCCTCGCCGACCAGCTGCGGGCCATGGCGACCGACGTCCTCGGTCTGACCGGCCCGGCCTGACGAAGCGGACCTTTCCCTGCCCCGACAACCCGGGCGTGCCCGCCGGGGGCTACTCCCTGACGGGCACGTACGGCGGGGGATGGCTGCGGGGGCTTCTCGGTCGAACGGTCCTGAGCGGCCTAGGCGCGGGTCGAGTGCAACGCCGTCGTGGCGATGGCGTCGGCGTCGCAGCCCAGGCCCTGGAACGGCCGCGGTACCGCAGGCGGTGAGAACCCGCTCGGGGCCCCGGGCAGCTTCGGCAGCTCCGGCGTGGGGAGCGGCAGGTCACGGGGCAGAGGGGCCGGAGGGTCGCTCTGCTGCACCGACACGCCCGCCAGCGTGGAGTCCCCCCGGGGAGTGCCCACCACCACCGTGAACCTGCCCGGCTCCAGCCGGCCGACGGGTGCGGTGACCTGCCTGATCACCGTCACCGACGGCGGTACGAGGACCTGGACGCGGTCGCCCATCGACTCCACGGTGAAACGGCCCTCACCCACCTCGATCACCCGGCCCATCGCGGTGCCCCGCGAGGCCAT
The DNA here is from genome assembly GCA_036258615.1 of Thermomonospora sp. Taxonomy (GTDB): domain Bacteria; phylum Actinomycetota; class Actinomycetes; order Streptosporangiales; family Streptosporangiaceae; genus Thermomonospora. Next base: position 15,969 of record DATADI010000636.1, read on the forward strand.
CATCCGCCCCAGACCCAGGCCCGCGCCGCGCGGGGGAGCGGGGACCCGGACCGCGTGGCCCATCAGCACGACCCGTTCGGCCCGTACCGCGCCGTCCGCCCCGGTGCCGCCTACCGCCACGTGCGCGCCCCGCACGACGTCGCGGGCGGTACCCGGCACCTCCCGGGTGATCCTCGTGGAGGTCGATGTGGTCACCGTGACGTCCGTGCCACGGGCGGTGCGCAGGACCAGCCCGTCACCGCGTACCGACCGCAGGGTGCCCGAGGCGACCTTCAGCTCGGGGCACTCGGTGTCGGTCAGCGCGGCGGCCAGTACCGTGCGCGTTCCCGGGGTGCCGCCGTCGCCGGGCAGCGACACGGCGTACCCGGCCACGCCGGTCAGCGCCGCCGCGGCGACCGACGTCAGCAGTACCCGGCGGCCGACCGGACGGCGGCGCCGCGAAGGCGTGCCGGACAGCAGCGCGTCCGGCGGCGGCGGCTGCGCGGCCGACACCAGCGACTGCGTTCCCTCCCGGACCGCCGACCAGCGGCGGGCCTCCGCCGCGCAGACCGGGCAGCCCGCCAGGTGCGCCAGCCGCCCGGCGTCCACGGCCGTCCCGTTCACGTGCGCGGTCAGTTCCTCCAGCGTCAGATGCGCGCTCATCAGGCGTACCCCTCCTCGCTCAGCGAACGGGCCAGCGCGGCCCGCGCCGCCGCCAGCCGGCTCTTGACGGTCCCGAGCGGAACCTCCAGCACCTCGGCGGTCTCGGCCAGGGTGAGTCCCGCGCCGAACACCAGGCCCACGACCTCCCGCAGCGGCAGGCTCAGCGTTCCGATCGCCCCCGCCACCGCCGTGGCCTTCGCGCGCTCCAGCACCACCTCCTCCGGCCCCGGACCCGGCGCGGGCCGGGCGGCCAGGGCCTCCTCGCCGACCACGCGCAGCCGGCGGCGGCGCAGCCGGTCGCGCGCCTGCCGCCGGGCGATCGCGATGATCCACGACCGCACCTGCGAACGCCCGCCGAACGAGCCCGCGCCCCGCCACACCGCCAGCATCGTGTCCTGCAGGATCTCCTCGCCCAGCCCCCGGTCGGGCACCACGAGGTTGATCTGTGCGAGCACCACCGCGCCGTGCCGCCGGTAGAGGGCGACCAGCGCGGCGCGGTCACCGTCGGCGACGCGGCGCAACAACGCGCCGTCGTCGTCCTCCGGCCGGCTCACCGTGTTCGCCGCGTGGGCCGCCGGCTGTCCGTGCGCCCTGACGCGTTCATCGCCCAACGCCTCCAACTGCCACCTCCCGGGATCACCCGCCACACCCACTAGGTAGCGGCCGGCCCCGGAAGGGATCGGTCTCAGCGCGGCCGGACGGGGCTCAGCGCAGAGCCCGAGGGCCCGTCACAGGCCCGACGGTTTACGGCGCGGCTCGATCGGCAGGTCCACCCGGGCCAGGACCGCCTTGGAGTCGGGAAGCCGGGCCTCCAGCGGGTCGCACGCACGCTGCGCGCCCACCAGCGTCAGGCCCATGGTGGCGAACCGCGCGCACAGGCCGGGGATGCTCAGGCTGCCCCGGGGCCGGTACCAGCAGCTGCAGCTCGGTCTGTTCGGACCGCTCCCGGCGGGTGCCGCGCGTCCTGATCCGGCCACCGCGCGCCAGCCGCTCGTCGTTCGGGGTCGTCTTCATCACCATGACTATCGCAGCGCCAGGACGGCGGCGGGGTGGCGCACGGTCACC
>DATADI010000637.1:0-1751 GCA_036258615.1 Thermomonospora sp.
CCCCGACGACCGAGTCCGTGCCCGCCCCCGAGGAGCCCGTGGTCGAGGAGACCCTGGTGGAAGAGGTGTCGATCGACGGCATGTGCGGCGTCTACTAGCCGACCATGGTGTTCGATCCGGGGTTGCCGTATCGGTGCAGCCCGCAGGTGGCGGTGCGCCCCGAACCGTTCGGGGCGCTGGTCTACCACTTCGGCACCCGCCGGCTGTCGTTCCTGAAAACCCCCCGGCTGGTCACCGTCGTGTCCGGGCTGGAACGCCACCCCGACGTGCACGCCGCCCTGGACGCCGCCGGCGTCGCGGAGACCGAGCGGCCCGCCTACCTGCGTGCCCTGGCCGGGCTGGAAGCGAACGGAACCATCGAGGAGCGCCGGTGAAACTCGTGGAGCACTTCCAGTACGGCCTCAACTCCCCGATCTGCCTGACCTGGGAACTCACCTACGCCTGCAACCTGGCCTGCGTGCACTGCCTGTCCTCCTCCGGGCGGCGCGACCCCCGCGAGTTGTCCACCGCCGAGGCCAAACGGGTGATCGACGAGCTGGGGCGCATGCAGGTCTTCTACGTCAACATCGGCGGCGGCGAACCCACCGTGCGCGGTGACTTCTGGGAGCTGCTCGACTACGCGGTCACCCACCAGGTCGGGGTCAAATTCTCCACCAACGGGATCAAGCTCGACCGGGCCCGGGCCGCGCAGCTCGCCGGCACCGACTACGTCGACGTGCAGATCTCCCTGGACGGCGCCACCCCGGAGGTGAACGACCGGGTCCGCGGCCCCGGCTCCTACGCCACCGCGGTCCGGGCCCTGGAACACCTCGCGGCCGCCGGCTTTGAGCGGCCGAAGATCAGTGTGGTGGTGACCCGCGAGAACGTCGACCAGCTGGATGCGTTCCAGCAGCTCGCGGACCGGTTCGGCGCCCAGTTGCGGATCACCCGGCTGCGCCCCTCGGGGCGCGGCGCCGACGTGTGGGACCAGTTGCACCCCACCCCCGCCCAGCAGCGGCGGCTGTATGACTGGCTGGTCGCCCGCGGCGAGGACGTGCTGACCGGGGACTCGTTTTTCCACCTGTCCGCCTATGGCCAGCCGCTGCCGGGGCTGAACCTGTGCGGGGCGGGGCGGGTGGTGTGTCTGATCGACCCGGTCGGCGACGTCTACGCCTGCCCGTTCGCCATCCACGAGCAGTTCCTGGCCGGCAACGTGCGTTCCCCGGGCGGGTTCGAGCGGGTGTGGCGGGCCTCGGAGCTGTTTGCGGAGCTGCGCCGGCCGCAGACCGGTGGGGCGTGCCGCGGCTGCGGGCATTACGACTCGTGTCAGGGCGGCTGCATGGCCGCCAAGTTCTTCACCGGGCTGCCGTTGGACGGGCCGGACCCGGAGTGTGTGCGCGGGTTCGGCGAGCAGGCCCTCGCCGCCCGCGACGCGTCCACGGTGATCCCGCGTTCCGGCGTGGGCCACTCCCGCCCGGCGCCGCGCAACGGTAGGGGCCCGGTGCCGGTGACCATCGGCCGCCGCCCCGACCGGGCCTGCGACGAGAGCCCGCTGGCCGGGATGCCGGGGCCCGTCGCCGGGGACTGACAGGCGTGCGCCTGGGCGAGCGCACGTGGACCGAGCTGGCCGGCCCGGCGACGCTGCTCGTCCCTGTTGGGTCGTGCGAGCAACACGGGCCTCACCTGCCGCTGGACACTGACGCCCGCATCGCCACGGCCGTCGCTCGGCGGGCCGCGGGCGCCGAGGTGCTCGTCGCGCCCGCAGTCGCCTT
>DATADI010000638.1:0-8009 GCA_036258615.1 Thermomonospora sp.
CTGCGGCTCGCCGACGCCCATGTCGAGGCCGACCGGTTCCCGGCCGCGCTCGCGCTGCTCGGTGAGAAGGCCGAGGACCCCGTGGACGCCGCCAAGATCGCCCTTGCCCGGGGAAGGGCGTACCTGAGCCTGGGCGACCAGGCCGAGGCGACCGCCGCGATGCGCGGGGCCTACGAGGGCTTCCGGGGCCGTGACGCGGGGTCGCTGCTGGGCGAGGCCGCGTTCCTGCTCGCCCAGCTCCTCATGAACGAGGAGCCCGACCCCGGCGCCGACGACGAGCCGCTGGCCCTGCTCGGGGAGGCGATGGCGCACATCCCCGCCGACCAGACCGGGTTCCGGGCCTCGGTGCACGCCGTGCGGGGCAGGCGGCTGATGGACCTCGGCCGTCCCGCCGACGCCGTCGAGGACCTGGTGGAGGCCGTGGCCGCCTTCACCGCCGAGGGCGCGTTCCCGCAGATGGCCCACACCCGGCTCGACCTGGCGTTCGCCCTGCTGCACGCCGGGCGGCACCTGGAGGCCGCCGAGGCCGCCGAGGAGGCCGGGCCGATGCTGCTGCGGCTGGAGGACGTGGTCGCCGAGCGCCGCAGCCGGTACGTGGCCGCCGAGGCGCAGCGGCTGATGGGCGAGGAGGGCGCCGCCGACACCTTCGCCGGCCTGGCCGACGACGAGGACGAGCCCGCGGTGGCCGCCCAGCTGCTGGAGAAGGCCGGAGAGGTGCTCACCGAGCGGGACCGCGACGCGCAGGCCGCCGAGCGGTTCGCCGCCGCCGCCGAGCGGTTCACCACGGCGGGCGACCCGTACGGGGCGGTGCGCACCCGCCGCCGGGCGGCGCTGTGCCTGGCCTGGTCAGGACGCCTGGACGACGGGCTCGCGGAGATGGGCGCGGTACGCGACGCGCTCGGCGGCCTGCCGCCGGACAACCCGGCGGCGGTGACCTGGGAGACCGCGGTGACCTCCTACGACGAGGCCCGGCTGCTGGCCTCCGCGGGCCGCGTGGACGAGGCCCTGGCCCGCGCCGAGGAGGCGATCACCGGGTTCACGGCGCTGGACGAGCAGGGCCCCGCCGAGACCGCCACCCGGCTCCGCGACGACCTGCTGGGCCGCTAGCCGGGAGGCTCAGGCCACCCGGCGCGCCCCCGGCGACGGCACCGCCTCCAGGAACCCGGGGGCGGCCCACCCCCGCCCGGCGAACGCGGCGGTCACGGCCTCACGGACCCGGTCCCGGCGGTCGTCGGCGGTCAGGACGATCACCGAGCCGCCGAACCCGCCGCCGACCATCCGGCCGCCGCGCGCCCCGGCGACCAGCGCGGCCTCCACGGCGGCGTCGGCCTGCGGCCAGGACACCTCGAACTGGTCGCGCAGGGACAGGTGGGAGGCGGTCAGCATGCCGCCGATTTCGGCCGTCGCCCGCGCCCGCAGCAGCCCGACGGCCGCCTCCACCCGGTGGTTCTCGGTCACGACGTGCTGCACACGGCGGCGCAGCACCGGGTCGCGGAGCCTCGGCAGCGCGTCGGCCAGGTCCTTGACGTCCCGCAGCGTCGCCACGCCGAGCGCCTCAGCGGCCCGTTCGCACTCGGCCCGCCGCGCCGCGTACTCCCCGCCGGCGTGGGCGTGCTCGGCGCGCGTGTCCACCACCAGCACCGTGAGCCCGTCGAGCGGCACGGGGACCTGGGAGGACAGGCCGCTGAGGCAGTCGAGCATCAGGGCCCTGCCCTCGGTGCACAGCAGCGAAGCCGACTGGTCCATGATCCCGCAGGGGGCGCCGACGAAGTCGTTCTCGGCACGCTGGGCCAGCCGCGCCAGCTCGGCCCGGTCGACGTCCAGGCCGTGCAGGTCGCCCAGGGCCAGCGCGGTCGCGCACTCCAGCGCCGCCGACGACGACAGCCCCGCACCCTGGGGCAGGTCGGAGTCGATCAGCAGCGACGCGCCCCCGGCCCCCAGATCGCGCAGCACCCACGCGACCCCCGCCGGGTAGGCCGCCCACCCCGGCACCGACCCCGGCGCCAGGGCGTCCAGCCGCAGGACCCGCCCGTCGTCGGCGGCCTGGAGGGAGCGGACCTCCAGCACCCCGTCGTCCCGGCGCGCGGCGGCCACCGACACGCCCTGCCGCAGGGCGAACGGCAGCACCAGCCCGCCGTTGTAGTCGGTGTGCTCGCCGATCAGGTTGACCCGCCCGGGAGCGTGCCAGACGCCCTCGGGGGCCCGCCCGTACGCCTCCTCGAAGGCCGCGACCAGCGGGCTCACGCTCAGCCCCGGGACTGGAGGAAGGCCCACGCGTCGGCGACCATCCGGTGCAGGTCCCGCTCGGGTTTCCAGCTCAGCTCCTGCTTGATCCGCTCGGAGGAGGCCACCAGCACCGCCGGGTCGCCCGGCCGCCGCTCGCCGACCACCGCCGGGATCGGGTGCCCGGTCACCTCCCGGCACACCTCGATGACCTGGCGCACCGAGAAGCCGTTCCCGTTGCCCAGGTTGAAGATCTGGTGGGTGCCCGGACGGCAGGCGTCCAGCGCCAGCAGGTGCGCCATGCCGAGGTCCACGACGTGGATGTAGTCGCGCACGCAGGTGCCGTCGGCCGTGGGGTAGTCCTCGCCGAACACGCTGACCGACTCGCGGGTGCCCGCCGCCACCGCCAGCACGTTGGGGATCAGGTGGGTCTCCACGGTGTGCCGCTCGCCGTACCGCCCGTACGCGCCCGCCACGTTGAAGTACCGCAGCGACACCCCGCCGATCCCGAACAGCCGGGCGTACTCGGCCAGCGCCGTGTCGATCGCCAGCTTGGACGCCCCGTACGGGTTGGTCGGCCGGGTCGGGTCGGTCTCCAGGATCGGGGTGGACTCCGGCTCCCCGTACGTCGCCGCCGTGGAGGAGAACACGATCCGGTGGACCTCCGCGCGGCGCATCGCGTCCAGCAGCGCCAGCGACTCGCCGAGGTTGCGGTCCCAGTACAGGCCGGGCTTCTGGACGGACTCGCCCACCAGGGACTTGGCCGCGAAGTGCAGCACCGCGCCGAACCCGCCCTCGCCGAGCACCTCCCCGGCCCGCTCGCGCAGGGTGCCCCGGAACAGCCGGGCGCCCTCGGGCACCGCGTCCTCGTGCCCGGTGGACAGGTCGTCCAGCACGACGACCTCATGCCCCGCCTCCAGCAGCTGTGCGGTGACCACGCTGCCGATGTACCCGGCGCCGCCGGTGACCAGAAGCTTCACGGATGTTCCTCCATCTGCGGGGATGTCGCGGGGCAGCCCCAGCGTAGCCAAGGCCCGCGTCCCGCCGCGCGATGATCGAAGCCGGTAGCCTGGCCGTTGTTGTCGTCGCGGGATGCGCGCCGGGGAGGCGGTCGTGACGCTCCCCGAGGTGCCGTGGTACGCGGAGTACGCCGCGCTCGCCGTGCTGGTGGCGCTGGCCTGCTGGTCGCGGCCGGTGCTGTGGGCGGTGGGCCGGTTGAGGCGCCGCCGCCGCCCGGGGCCGCCGCCGGAGGTGCCCGCCGAGGCGCCGTCCACGGTGCGCGAGGAGCTGGCCGCCCGGCTCGCGGTGGCCGACCGGCAGCTGCGCGAGGTGCTGGTGCCCCGGACCGAGGTGCGGTTCCTGGACGCGGGGCTGCCGCTGGCGGACGCCGCCCGCGAGGTCGCCGCCAGCCCGCACTCGCGCTTCCCGGTGTTCCGGGAGTCGCACGACGAGGTGATCGGGTTCGTCCACGTGCGGGATCTGCTGGACCCGGCGGTCGCCGGACGGCGGGCCACCTGCGTCGGCGACCTGGTCCGCCCGGTGAAGTACCTGCCCGCCTCCACCCGGGTCCTGGACGTGCTGTCGCGGATGCGCCGCGAACGGCACCACCTGGCGATCGTGCTGGACGAGTACGGCGGCACCGCCGGGATCGTCACCCTGGAGGACCTCCTGGAGGAGCTGATCGGCGACATCCGGGACGAATATGATGTGCAGGACGCGCAGGCGCGCCGGCTGCACGGCGGGGCCGTGGAGGTCGACGGGCTGCTGAACCTCGACGCCTTCGCCGGCGAGACCGGGGTCCGGCTGCCGGACGGGCCGTACGAGACGGTGGCCGGGTACGTCATGGCCGCCCTCGGCCGGGTGCCCGCCACCGGTGACGCGGTGGAGTCCGCCGGTCACCGGTTCGCGGTCGCGGCCATGGACGGGCGGCGGGTGGCTCGCGTGCGCGTCACGCCGCTGCCGCCCGACCGCGCCGCCGGGGACGGCGTCCCGGACGACCAGCCGCCTCGGGACGGACCCTCCGGCGGGGCCTGACAGAATCGGATCGTGCACATGTCCTCGGTCACCACGCCACGCGTCCTGTCCGGCATCCAGCCCACCGCCGACTCGTTCCACCTGGGCAACTACCTGGGCGCGCTGCGGCAGTGGGTGGCGCTCCAGGACGACCACCAGGCGTTCTACTGCGTGGTCGACCTCCACGCGATCACCGTGGACTACCGGCCCGAGGTGCTGCGCCGCCGCACCAAGGTCGCCGCCGCGCAGCTGATCGCCATGGGCGTCGACCCGGAGCGGTCGGCGCTGTTCGTGCAGAGCCACGTCCCCGAGCACGCCGAGCTGGCCTGGGTGCTGGGCTGCCTGACCGGGTTCGGCGAGGCCAGCCGGATGACCCAGTTCAAGGACAAGTCCGCCAAGCAGGGCGCCAACGCCGCCAGCGTCGGGCTGTTCACGTACCCGATCCTGCAGGCCGCCGACATCCTGCTGTACTCGCCGGAGCCGGGCGGCGGCCGGGTGCTGCGCGTCCCGGTGGGCGAGGACCAGCGCCAGCACCTGGAGCTGACCCGTGACCTGGCCGGGCGGTTCAACCACCGGTTCGGCGAGACGTTCGTGCTGCCCGAGGCCCACATCCCGCAGGGCGCCGCCAAGATCACCGACCTGCAGGACCCGACCGCCAAGATGAGCAAGTCGGCGTCCACCCCGCAGGGCATCGTGGAGCTGCTGGAGGAGCCGGGCCCGCTGCGCAAGAAGATCATGCGCGCGGTCACCGACACCGGCACCGAGATCCGCTACGACGAGGAGAACAAGCCGGGCGTGACCAACCTGCTGCGGATCTACTCCGCGCTGGACGGCACCACGGTCGCGGACCTGGAGCGGCGTTACACCGGGCAGGGTTACGGGCAGCTCAAGAAGGACCTGGCCCAGCTGGTGCTCGACACCTTCACCCCGATCCGGGAGCGGACCGAGCGGCTGCTGGGCGACGAGAAGCAGCTCGACCGGATCCTCGCCGACGGGGCGGCACGGGCGGGGGCGGTCGCCGCGCGCACCATGGAGGTCGTGCGCGAACGCGTGGGATTCGTGGGACGTGGACTGTGACGAGGGACTGACGGAGGGCCGGCCGGACGCACCGGGGGAGCGGGCCGACCCCCGGACGATCGGCGTGGCCGTCCCCATCCCCGACCCGTACGGCGCCGAGCTGCAACGCTGGCGCGAGTCGTTCGGTGACCCGCTGGCACGTTCCATCCCCACCCATGTCACCCTGCTGCCGCCGACCGAGGTGGACGGCGGGCTGCTCGGCCGGATCGACGAGCACCTGCGGCGGGTCGCCGAGAGCGAGCGGCCGTTCCCGATGCGGCTCAGCGGGACGGCCACCTTCCGGCCGGTGTCCCCGGTGGTGTTCGTCGCCGTCGCCGACGGCATCGGCGCGTGTGAGCGGGTCGAGGCCAAGGTCCGCAGCGGCCCCCTGACGCGCGACCTGGCGTTCCCGTACCACCCGCACGTGACGGTCGCCCACGACCTGCCCGAGGAGATCCTCGACCGGGCGTTCAAGGAGCTGGCCCACTACGCGGCCGAGTTCACCGTCTGGGGCTTCTCGCTGTACGAGCACGGCCCCGACGGGGTGTGGCGGCCGTTGCGGGACTACCCGTTCGTCGCGGGCGGCGCGGGACCCCACCCGGATGGCGGACGCCGAGGGGATTGACCCGCTCACCCCGGGTACAGGAACGGTCATGGCGCGGGTGATCGGCGGTGTGGTGGCCGCCTGGAACGGCCTGTCCGGCCGGGTCGGCGAGACGGTGCGGGAACAGCGGGTGCGGTGGCCGTGGCTGGACCACCTGTTCCGCGCCCACCGCCGGTACACCGAGCAGCGCGGCGACCGGTCGGCCGCCGCGATCACCTTCTACGGGTTCCTGTCGTTCTTCCCGCTGCTGGCGCTGGCGTACGCGCTGCTGGGCTATCTGGTCGGGGTCAGCGAGCAGGCCCGCGACTACCTGGTGCAGGCGGTCGCCGAACTGCTGCCGGGCCTGGCGGGCGACCTGGACGTGCAGCACATCGCGCAGGCCCGGGGCACCGCCGGGACGATCGGCCTGGTCGGGCTGCTGGTGGCCGGGCTCGGCTGGATGAACGCCGTCCGCGAGGCGCTGCGCGACATCTGGCTCGGCGACCCCACGGGCGGCGGCAACCTCCTGCTGAAGAAGCTGGCGGACCTGGGCGTGCTGGCGTTCCTGGGGCTGACGATGATCCTGTCGGTGGCGGTCTCCACGGTCACCACCCGTTCCAGCCACGTGGTGCTGGGCTGGCTGGGCCTGGCGGGCACCCCGGGGGCGGGCACCGGGCTGCGGCTGCTGTCGCTGGCGGTCGCGATCGGCTTCAACACCCTGATCTTCCTGGTGCTGTTCTCCCGCCTGTCGGGGACCCGCGCGCCGTGGCGCCGCATCGTGCGGGGCGCCCTGTTCGGCGCGGTCGGCTTCGAGCTCCTCAAGCTCACCGGGACCCTGCTGATCGGCCACACCCTGGGCAACCCGGTGTACGCGTCGTTCGCGGTGGTGGCCGGGCTCCTGGTGTGGATCGACGTGGTGTCGCGGTTCGTGCTGTTCGCCGCCGCCTGGACGGCCACCCGCCGCGTGGTGCTCAGCGCCGACGCCGCCAACGAGGCCAACCAGACCGACGACACCGCCCCGATGCCGGTCTCCGAGGCCCCCGAGGCCCCCGAGGACGTCAGCTCCGCGCCTGGTCGGGCGAGGCGTCCGGGTCGGAGTCGCCTTCCCGCCGGGGAAGGTCCAGCGGCGGAGGCCCGGCCTGCGGCGGGGCGTGGACGGTGACCGGGGCGGCCTCCTCCTCCTCGGGGGCCCGGCGGCGGCGCAGCGCCACGAACAGGCCGCCCGCGACCACGGCGGCGGCCCCCGCGACCCCCGCGACGATCACCCAGTCGCCGCCGTCGGCCTCGTCCGACAGCGGGTTGGCGGGCAGGACGCCGGTGTCGCGTTCCTCGGCGGCGGGCTTGCGGCCCGTGTCCACCGGATCGACCAGCACCCCGACCGGCTTGACCTTCGGCCCTGACGAGAAGCCCCAGTTCAGCAGTTTCGTGGTGTCGGGCCAGATGTTCTGGCCCTTCATCAGCGCCACGATGATCGTCCGGCCGTTCCGCTCGGCGGCCCCGACGAAGGTCTGCCCGGCCGCGAGGGTGAAGCCGTTCTTGCCGCCGATCATCCCGGGGTAGGCGTACCGCTGGCCCGGCAGCAGCCGGATGTGGGAGTAGATCGGGTACCCGCCGGTCTTCTTGCCCTTCTTGCGCTCCTTCTTGGTCGGCGGGGCGGGCCAGAAGTGGTGGTTCTTGCCCGCGTAGGTGCGCAGCGCGGGCATCCGCAGCCCCTGCCGCATGATCAGCGCCAGGTCGTACGCCGAGGTGTGCTGGGTCTTCACGCTGAGCCCGAGGTCCTTGTCCAGGCCGTTGGGGGACCCGGCGAGCGTGTCGGCCGCCCCCAGCCGCCGCGCCTCGGCGTTCATCGCGTCCAGGGTCGGCTTCAGGCCCCCGGCGGCCTGCGCCAGCCCCAGCGCGGCGTCGTTGCCGGACACCATGAGCAGCGCGTGGAACAGGTCCGAGACCTTGTAGGTCAGCTTGGGCGTCATCCCGACCTTGCTGCCCTCCACGTCGCAGGTCTGCCGCGTGGGCCGGACGACGGCGTTCGGGTCCAGCTTCGGGATCAGCGCCACCGCGGTCAGCATCTTGAGCGCGCTGGCGGGCAGGAAGTGCCCGTGGGGGTTCTTGGCCGCGAGCACCTGCCCGGTGCCCG
>DATADI010000639.1:0-8836 GCA_036258615.1 Thermomonospora sp.
CACTCGGCACACCTTTCGGTACCCGAAAAGGGGGGGATGTTCGAAGTGGGCGAACATCACCAGGGAAGCCGGGTGATCACATGGCCGGGATCGTTCGAATCGACCGTCTTTTCGGCACCGTCGCAAGGCGGCGCGGTCCCCAGGTCACCCGAACGGGTGAGCCGTCACCGGGACTGCGGAATCGCTTTCACCAGTTGCAGTCGCGAGTGCACGTTGAGTTTCGTGAACACGGCGCGGAGATGGGTCGCCACCGTGTTCGGGGAGACGAACAGTTCGGCTGCGGCGGACTTGTTGGTGTGCCCTTCGGCGATGAGTCGGGCGACGCGCCGTTCCGACTCGGTCAGCGCCTCCCACCCGGCCGTGGGCCTGCTGGGTGAGGTGACCCAGCGCCGCCGCACTCCGGCCGCCCGCAGCGTGCGCTGGAGCCCGCGCAACGCCCCCGTGGCACCGGCCTCCCGGAACAGTTCGGCGGACCGGTCGAGCGCCGCCGCGCCCGTCTCCCGGTCGCCTGCCGCGAGCAGCGCCGCACCGTGGTCGGCGTGGGCCTCGGCGAGCAGCAGAGGCCGGGGCGTCGCCGCCAGCACATCGACGGCCTGCTCCAGCAGACCGAGGTCGCCGTCGATGAGGCCCTGGACGTGCAACGCCCTCCCGACCGCCGAGGCGACCTGCGGATGACGTTCGGCGAAGGTGCAGGCGAGAGTGGCCACATCGTGGGACAGGCAGGTGTCTCCGGCGCGCACGGCGATCCGGGCGGCGTCGGCCATCCAGTCGAGGTCCCACCGGACCCGGTGCCGCCGAGCCAGCGACGCGGTGACGAACGCACGGGCGGGTTCGAGCGCGTCCAGGGCGTCGCCGTCCGCCAGCCGGGCGCGCAGGGACAGCAACGCCGACCACACCTCGCGGTCGGCGGAGGAGAGGACCGCCTCGGCGAGGTCCGCCTCGCGGTCCGCCGCATCACCCTGACCCCGCAGTTCCGCGATGCGGCTGAGCACGACCCTCGCCTCGGTCATCCACGCGTACTGCGGAAGCCGTTCACCCATCTCCAGGACGGCCTGGGCATGCGCCTCGGCCGCGTCCAGCCGTGCCAGGGCGAGGCACTGCCACATCTCGGCGACGCCGAGCGCCATGGCCTGCCCGTCGTCGGGGCGGTCACGCAGACGGCGGCGCGCCCGGGTGATGTGCTCGGCACTCGCGTCGAAGTCGTCCAGATGGTGCAGCGTCAGGATCTCCTCAAGGGAGAACGGTGCCCCGGTGAGCGTCCGACGGGCGCGGAAGTGCCGCAACGCCTCAACGAGGTGCCCGTCGTCGCGTTCGATCTCGCCGAGGGCCCACAGCGCGGTCGCCTCGGCCTCCGTGTCGCCCAGCCGCCGGGCCCGGTCGAGCACGGCCTGTCCGGAAAGGGGGTCACGGGAGTCCGCCAGGACCCGTACGGCCTCCAGCCGGAGGCGCGAGCGCTCGGAAACCCCGTCCAGGGCCAGCGCGCGGCCGACGCCCTCACGTAGGCGGTCGAGCCGCCCGGCGCTCCACAGCGCTCCGGTGAGGGCCGTCTCGATCTCGGCGACGGACTCCGGCGGGGGGTCGTGGGCGAGAAGCCGGTCGGCGAGCGCGGCGGCCTCCTCCGCGCGCCGCGCCCGAGCCAGCAGCGCGACGACCTCCGCGCCGACGGCCGTCCACCGGGGGTCCTCCGGCTCCACGAGGCCGAACGCCTTGGCGGCCAACTCCACCGCCATCGACGGCTGCTCGAACGCGACCGCGGCGGCGGCCTTCCGCAGCGCGGCGACGTCCTCGGTCCCGGCGAGGAGATGGGGCGCGGCCTCCACCGGGTCCCTCGGCATCAGGTGCAGGGCGGCGGCCTGGTGCAGGCGCCTGCGCGCCGACGGCGGCAGGTCCTCGTACACCGCCAGGCGCAGCAGGTCATGCCGGAACGACAGCCGTTCCCCGTCGTCGCCGAGCACGCCGCCCCGTTCCAGCGGGTCCAGCCACGGCAGCACGAGCGCGTCGGCGGTCCCGCCCAGGAGCGCGGCGGCGTTGTCGGCGGTGAACTGACGTCCCAGCACCGCCCCCACCTCCACCAGCCGCGCGGCGTCGGCGGGCAGCCCGGCCAGCGTGTTGTGCACGCCCTCCAGCAGCCGCGCCGGAAGCCCGCCGGGGACGGCGCACCCGTCGGGCGCGCAGTCCGGCAGGCCGTCGAGCAGGGCCGCCGCCAGGAACGGATGGCCGCCCGCCTGGTCGAGCCACGCCCGGACGCGCGGGCCGGGCTCGCGGCCGAACCGGTCGACCGCCATCCGCCGGATCGCGTCGTCGTCCAGGGCGTCCAGGGTGACCGTCGTGAGCGGGACGTCCCGCGCGATGGCCTCGGGCACCCGGGCCAGCGGCCCGCCGGGCACCGGGCGGCTCGCCAGCAGCCACACCACCGGCGACCCGGCCAGCCGCCCCGGCAGGATCCGCAGCGCGACCAGCGTCGGCTCGTCGGCCCACTGCAGGTCGTCCAGGACGATCAGCAGCGGCGCGCGGGCGGCCAGCTCCGCGAGGACGTCGGCGAGCCGGTCCACCAGCCACGGCTGCCGGTCGTACAGGGGGGCCAGGCCGGCGAAGGTCTCGCCGGACAGCAGCGGCGCGCTGCCGGAGCGCAGCGCCCAGAACAGCGTCGCCATCGGGACGAGCCGGGTCGACTCCTCGGCGGCCCCGGACCCCACGGCGTACCCCATCCGGTGCGCCTGCTCGGCCGCCGCCGCCAGCAGCGCGGTCTTGCCGATGCCCGGCTCGCCGTGGACGACGACCGCGCCCGCCCCGCCGCCGCGCGCCGTCCGCCGCAGCACCCCCAGGACGAGCCCCAGCTCCTCGGCCCGCCCACGCAGCGGACGGGCCCTCCCCACCCGCGGCGGGTCCCCCCGCCCTTTGTGGACCATAGGGACCACAATGATAAACGATCTTATGGAGCCGGGGCCGGGGGCCTGGACTATCGGGACATGACCGGAACGTGGCATGTCCCGTGGGGGCACGGCCCGCTCCGGCGCCACGCCCTCGACCTCGCGCCGGGACTCGGCGCCGCCGACGACGGGCCTCACAACCGCACGCCCCGGCCACCGGCGTAAGCGGGCTGGTGGGGCTAATCGCCAAGCTCAGGGACGCGCGGCCGGGCGCAGGTGGTCGTCATCGCCTGCGAGTCCGGCCTGGTGCGGCCCGGCCACGCCTGCCCCTGACGGAGGATCGGCGGCGGCGCGGGGCCGCCGCCGATCCCGTGAGGTCACCGCCCTGGCGGTACGGCCTCGTACCGGGCCGTGGTCTCGTCGGTTCCGGACAGCCGGAAGCCCGCCTTGTCCAGTACGCGGACGGAGGCGGGGTTGGCGAGTTCCACGGTGGCGTGGACGCTGCGGACGTCCGGTGCGGTGAAGGCGAACTCGGTCAGGGCACGGGTGGCCTCAGGGGCGTATCCGAGGCCACGCCGGGACGGCACGATGCCGTACCCGATTTCGAGGGCCCCGTCGGCGGGCGGCCAGAACAGCCCGACCGACCCGACGACGAGCCCGGTCTCGCGCTCGATGACCAGGCGATGGCCGTACTCGCTCAGCCAGCCGGGGTTCTCGGCGAACAGGCCCGCGATGACCTGGTCGCCCTCGGCGGGGAAGTCCCCGGCCCAGTGGGCGGGCCGGTCACCGGACACGACGGCGGACACCTCGCCGGGGGTCCACGACCGCAGCACGAGACGGTCGGTGGTCAGGTCGGTGTCGGACAGGGTGAAGAACAACGGCACGTGACACTCCTGGGTCGCGTTTCGGACGACCCGATCCGGCGGTCACCTCCGCGCAGATCGGGTGAGGGCATGCTGAGGAGAGCCGAGGGCGGCCATATTCATCGACCTCCTCATCCCTCACGTCCGACGCGACGTCGGCGACGCTAGCGGCCTCGGACGATCACGGCAAACCGGGCCTCAGCCTCGGCGGCGGGACAAACCCACTCCGGCGAGGCACAGCAGGCCGCCCACCAGGGCGAGGGGCTCGGGGAACTCGCCGAGCAGGGCGGCGGCGATGACGATGGTGACGGGCGGGACCAGGTAGGTGGTGACGCCGAGACGTCCGGCGTCCATCCGGGCGAGCGCGTACGCCCAGGTGCTGAAGGCCAGGGCGGTGGGGACCAGGCCCAGGTAGGCGAGCCCGGCGGTGGCCTCGGCCGGGGCGTCGGCGAGGTCGGCGGCCAGGGCGGGGCCGAAGGGCAGGCAGGCGAGTGCGCCGATCGCACAGGCCAGCCAGGTCACCTGGAGCGCGGGGAGCCTGCGCAGGGTGGGCTTCTGCGCCAGCACGCCGACCGCGTAGGTGACGGCGGCGACCAGGGCCAGGGCGATGCCGATCGGGTCGGCGTCGCCCTGACCGGCGGTGCCGAGGCCGATGAGGACCGCGCCGGCGAAGGCGACGCCCATCCCGGCGAGGAGCCAGCGCGGGAAGCCCTCGCCCAGCAACGCCCCGGCGAGCACGGCGATGAGGACGGGCCCGACGTTGATGAGCATCGCGGTCGTCCCGGCGTCCATCTCGCGTTCGGCGGCGTTCAGGGCCACGTTGTAGACCGCGAACCAGGCGACCCCGCACAGCGCCAGCAGGCCCCACTCACGGCGCGTCGGCCGGACCCAGGTGCGCCGCGCCAGCAGCAGCCCGCCGAGCGCGACGGTGCCGACCAGCAGGCGGCCCAGCGCCAGCGGGCCGGGGTCGTAGCTGCGGCCGACCCACCGGATGGCGACGAACGCCGACGCCCAGGCCAGCACCGTCACCGTGACGGCGGCCAGGGCGGCCGGGTCCGTCGCCCTGGTGGCGGACGAGGTGGGCAGGGTCTTCTCCGTCATGGAACCCGACGGTAGGAGACCTTTGTTTCGGTCTGTACCGAATTATCAGGCCGACCACGGCGGAACGACGTCGTCCGTACCGCCGTGGACACGGGCTCGGACCCCGGCCGGTGCGGACACCACGGCGGCGAAGCCCCGGTCGGCACCCGTACTGATCCGGCGGGTCGCCTCGGCGGGCATCACCACGACGTCACCGGGCTCCACGGTGAACGACTCACCGTCCAGTTCGACGGTCGCGCCGCCCTCCAGCGCGGCCCATACCTGCTCGACGTTGATGGTGTGCAGCGGTCCCTGTGCGCCAGGGCCCATGTCCACCCGCCACACGGAGTGCCCCGCGCCGCCCTGGGTGGGCGAGGCGAACGTGGTCATGACGGCGTTGGGCGTCTCGGAGACGCGGCGGTCGGCACGGCGGACGACGGGCATGGTGACTCCCCTAGAGTTGGTCAACAAAGTTGTCCATATCGTCAACGAGGTTGTCTATCCATGTCAACTCCCGGCTACGAGCTGCCGCTGCGGCTGCTGATGGGCTTCCGCGTGCTCATCGACGCGCTGCACGAGGAGCTGGCCCGGCAGGGGCATCCCGACCTGCGGCCCATGCACGGCTTCGTGTTCCAGGCCATCGGCCCCGGCGGCACCACCGCCGCCGAGCTGGGCCGCCTGCTGGGCGTCTCCAAGCAGGCCGCCGGGAAGACCGTCGACTCCCTGGAACGCCTCGGCTACCTGGAACGCGCCGCCGACGCCGCCGACGCCCGCCGCAAGGTCGTCCGGCTCACCCCGCGCGGCCTGGACGCCCTGGAACGGTCGGCCCGAATCTTCGACGAGCTGCGTGCGCGCTGGTCCGCCACGCTCGGCGAGGAGCGGTTGCGCGCCCTGGAGGACGATCTGCGCCGGATGACCCCGGCCGACTTCTTCCGCCTGGACGTCCCCGGCTGGTTCGGCTCCGCGTGACGGGGCCTACCCTCCTGAGCCGGTGACGGTCTCGGCGGAACGGTCGGGGCTCGCGGTCAGCTCGGCGGGAACCTTGGGAAGCACCGTGGCGAAGTAGTCGCGCGCCGCCACCATCGTGCCGACGTCGCGGCCCGCCTTCTCCGACATGAACCAGCGGTGCTCCAGAACCTCGTGGAACACCTCCACCTCGTCGAGGCGTCCCCGAAGGTGCGGGGGGATCGCACGAACGACCGGCTCGTACACCTCGGTGAGCCAGCGGCTCGCGGCGACGACCTCGGGAACGGGGCGGCCCTGGCGTTCCAGCGCGCCACGGAACGCGGCGATGTCGTTGAGCAGTCGGCGGGCCTGGTTCTCCTGGGCGTCCAGTCCGGTACGGGCGAACAGGGCACGGCGGTGGTGGCCCGGCTCAGCGACCCTGGTGCGGACCCTCAGCCTGCTGCCCTCACCGGTGGAGACCAGCTCCACCTCATCCACGTCGAAGCCCAGTGCGTTGATGCGCCGAAGTCGCTCGGTGACCCGGTAGTTCTGGTCGTCCGGATGCAGGGTCTCCTCACGGGTCAGCTCGTCCCACAGCGCCTCGTACCGGCGGACCGTGGCGTCGGCGACCTGGACCGGGTCCACCTCGGACGGCAGGGTGCCCGCCGCCTCCAGGTCGAACAGCTCCCCGGCGATGCGCTCGCGGGCCAGCTCCAGGTCGTACCGGCGCTGTCCGTCCGAGAGGGACGGGTGCAGCTCGGCGGTCTCGGCGTCCACCAGGTACGCGGCGAACGAGCCCGCGTCGAGCCGGAACAGCGTGTTGGACAGCGAGCAGTCGCCCCACATCAGCCCCGCCAGGTGCAGCCGCGCCAGCAACTCGACCAGCGCGTCCAGGAGGCGGTCGGTGACGCGGGTCCAGCGCGGCGTCGCGAACAACGACCGGTAGGAGCTGGAGTGCTCCAGGAAGCGGGTGACGAGCACGGCGTCGAGCCCCTCGGGCCGGTCCACCGCCACGCCCATCGCCTCCACGGCCGGGACCCCCAGCTCCCGCAGGCGGCGCAGCAGCCGGTACTCACGGCGGGCGAGCCGTTCGTCCAGTTCCTTGAGGGCGTAGACGGTGCCCGCCTCGGCGACGAAGCGCACCACGTGGCGGGACAGGCCGCGCTGGCGGATCTCCACCAGGCGCTCGTCCTCCCAGGAGGCGAGGGGCTCCCGCCACGGCAGCGTGAGCAACCCCGCGGCGGACTGCGCCGGTGGAACGAAGACGAAACGCATGGCCCCCTAGATCTCCTCGGGACCACACAAGCACCGCGAATCGGAGATGTCGAGGCCGGGGGTGAACTCCGAGACCCCTGCCGTGGCGATGACCTCGTGGCCCTGCACGACCAGCCAGAGACCGCAGACACACCGCAGATAACTGAGGGTTCCGGTCGAACCGTTATGGGAGGAGCCGGACGGCACGGCGTCCAGCCGGCAGACGGGGCATCGGGGGGTGGCGTCCATGCCGCCACCCTGCTGTAATGAGTCAGTGCAGTTCAACCCTTACGGCGGGGTGGCCGCCCAGATCGCCGCCGACCTGGTCAACGTGGGCCCGGACGCCACGCCCGCGACGCACACGGAGCTGATGGTCAAGCACGACTACCGCCCGCTCGTCGAGGTGGGCGCGGCCGAGTCCGAGCAGCTCAACGCCTGGTCCCGGTGGCTGCGGCCGGTGTTCCGCAACACCGACCTGCAGTTCCGCGTCCGCACGGTGAACGAGCTGCTCGCCACGGCCGCGTCGCTGCCGTACGTCTCCCAGCACGACGGGCGCCCGCCGCACCTGCACTTCGCCCACGAACGCGCGCCGCTGGTCGCGCGGCTCAGGGCCTACACCGCGGCGGGCCTGGCGCACGCGCTGTGCGAGGACGCCTCCCGGATCGGCTCCTGCGCCCGCGACGGCTGCGCCACCGTCTTCGTGGACACCTCACGCAACGGACGCCGCCGGTTCTGCTCCGCGCGCTGCGCCAACCGCGTGCACGTCGCCGACCATCGCAGCCGCCTCCGGACCCCCTGATCCGGTAGCAGATCGTCTATTACGAAACTATCTGCTAGTGTCGAAGACGTCGCCACGACCACGAACCGGCAGGAGATGTCCATGTCCACGCGCGCTCTCATCGTCGCCCCCTCCGCCCCTGACGGCATCGCGTTCGGGGAGGTCGCCGATCCCGTGGCCGGTCCCGGGCAGGTGCTCGTCGACGTGCTGCACGCCTCGCTCAACTACGCGGACCTCAACAACGCGCGCAACGGACGCCTCCCGGCCGGAGCGCCCCTGGGCCTGGACGCGGCCGGGATCGTCGTCCAGGAAGCGGCGGACGGTTCGGGTCCCAAGGCCGGGACCCGCGTCGTGCTCTTCGCGGACGGCGCGTTCGCGGAGCGGGTGGCCGTCGACGTGGCGTCGGTGGCCGAGATCCCGGACGGGGTCGCGCCCTCCGACGCGGCGGCACTGCCGACGGCGGGCCTGGCCGCGCTCCGCTCCCTGCGGACCGCCGGGGTCGCACCCGGCAGGCGCGTCCTGGTGACCGGCGCCTCGGGCGGTGTGGGACGGTACGCCGTACGACTCGCCGCCCGTGCGGGAGCCCACGTCATCGCCTCGGTCGGCTCCCCCGCGCGAGGCGAGGGTCTCGCCGAGACGGGCGCCGACGAGGTGGTCGTGGGCCTGGAGGACGTCAAGGAGCCCGTCGACATCGTCGTGGAGACGGTCGGGGGGCCGCAGCTGGTCACGGCCTGGGCGCTGCTCGCTCCCGGCGGCAGCCTGCAGTCCGTGGGGTGGGCCTCGGGAGAGCCCGCCGTCTTCCCGCCCTACGCGACGGTCGGCCCGCCCAAGACGCTGGTGTCGTACGTCAACGAGTTCGCCGCCGCCGACGACCTGGCCGAACTGGTACGGCTCGTGGCCGACGGCGCCCTGACGCCCGAGATCGGCTGGCGGGGCTCATGGGAGCGGTTCGCCGAGGCGGCCGACGCCCTGCGCGGCCGCCGTATCACGGGAAAGGCCGTCTTCGACCTCACGTCGCGGGCCTGACGGTCTCGGGCTCGGAGCCT
>DATADI010000640.1:0-1538 GCA_036258615.1 Thermomonospora sp.
CCTCCCCGGACGGCGGCTCCTCGGGGGCCAGCGCCCAGTCCTCGTCGCCGCCGGGGGCGACCCGGCCGAGGTAGTTGAACGCGATCTGCGGCACCGGCAGGTCCGCCAGCTCCTCGGCGGTGGCCGGGTTGAGGTACCGCAGCAGGCCGTATCCGGCACCGTGGTCGGGCACCCGGCGGAGCTGCTCCTTGACCGTCTTGAACGCCGCGCCGACCGCGGCGCCCCCGGCCTCCACGTCCGGCCACGCGACCTGGCCGGGGTCCAGGCGGACGGGGTGGATCGTGGTGAACCAGCCGACCGTGCGGGACAGGTCAACGCCGGGCACGATCTCCTCGCGCCCGTGGCCCTCGACGTCGAGGAGGACGCCGGTGCCGCGCCCGCCCCGGTCGCGCCGCCACCGGGCGACCGCCAGGGCCAGGCCGGTGAGCAGCGCGTCGTTGACCCCGGCGTGGAACGCGGCGGGCACCGAGGTCAGCAGGGGCCCGGTGACGTCGGCGGGCAGGGTCAGCGTGAGGCTCCGGGACCGCGCGGCGATGTCCACCGCCGGGTCCAGGCGGCGCGTTCCCAGCTTCGGGTTGGTGCCTTCGAGGATGTCGATCCAGGTGTCCAGCTCGGCGGCGCGGCCGGGATCGGTGGCCTCGGCGACCAGGCGTTGCGCCCAGCGGCGGAACGAGGTGGGCACCGGCTCCAGCGCGGGGGTCCGGCCGGTGCTGACGGCGGCCCAGGCGGTGACCAGGTCGGGCAGCAGGATCCGCCACGACACCCCGTCCACGACCAGGTGGTGGAGCATCACCAGCAGCCTGCCCTGCGCGTCCGGTCCGGCGTCCAGCCACACGAGCTGCGCCATGACGCCGTCGGCCGGGCTGAGGCGTTCGCGGGCGGCGGTCGCCTGCTCGGCGAGCACCCCGGCGGTCTTGTCGGCGTCGAGCCCGGCGATGTCCACGCGGTGGGTCAGCGTGGCGGCGTCCACCGCGCCCACCGGCCGCACGACCGGCTGCCAGGCGTCGTCGACGCGGAGGCGGAGCATGTCGTGGTGGTCGATCACCGCCTGGAACGCCTGCGCCAGCTCTTCGATGCTCAGGCCGCCGGGGGTACGGAGCAGGACCGACTGGTGGAAGCCGTCGGACCGGCCGCCGCGTTCCCGCAGCCAGTGCATGATCGGGGTGGCCGGGAGGGGGCCGATGCCGGTGCCGGGGGGTTCGGTGTCGGTGGTGGCGTTGGCGGCGTCCTGGGCGAGGGCGGCCAGTTCCTCGACGGTCTGGTGCTGGAACACCTCACGTGGCGAGATGACCAGGCCCGACTGGCGGGCCCTGGACACCAGCTGGATCGCGATGATCGAGTCACCACCAAGGTCGAAGAACCCGTCATCGACCCCGACGCGCTCCAACCCCAGCACCTCGGCGAACAACCCCGCCAGGATCTCCTCCTTCTCCGTACGCGGCGCACGCGAGGAGACCTTGGCCGCGAAATCCGGAGCCGGGAGCGCGGCACGATCGAGCTTGCCGTTCACCGTCAACGGCAACGCCTTTGAGGCGTTG
>DATADI010000641.1:0-14378 GCA_036258615.1 Thermomonospora sp.
GACGTCTTCACCGCCGTCGGGCTTCTGAGCGTGCCCTACACGCCGCGCGGCGGGCCCCGGCCCAGCGAGGTCTTCGCCCGGATGGGCGGCGAGGAGGAGTTCTACGTCGGCTACTTCCAGGAGCCCGGCCGCGCCGAGGCCGAGATCGAACCGGACGTCCGCGGCTGGCTGGCCGGTTTCTACGCGGCGCTGTCGGCCGACACCATGCCCGCGCCGGAGCTGCCCGACCCCCACTTCGTGGCCCGGGGCGGCAGGCTGCGCGACCGGTTCCCCGGCGGCCCGCCGCCGTCCTGGCTTCGCGACGAGGACCTGGACGTCTACGCCGCGGAGTTCGAACGGACGGGCCTCAGCGGCGCCCTCCACCGCTACCGGAACATGGACCGCGACTGGGAGGACCTCGCCCCCTGGGACGCGGCCCCGATCGTCCAGCCGTCCCTGTTCGCCGGCGGCGCGCGGGACGCCTCCACCACCTGGCTGGCCGACGCGATCGGGCCTACCCCACCACCCTGCCGGGGCTGGTCTCCTCGCACCTCCTCGACGGGTGCGGCCACTGGATCCAGCAGGAACGCCCCGATGAGGTCAACCGGCTCCTGACCGGCTGGCTCGCCGCCCTGCCGTCCGCCGGTTCGTGAACCGGGGCGGATCGGGAGGTTCCAGATGATCGTGGAGCGTCCATGATGGGGACATGAGCGATGACCAGCAGCCGGAGACGACCCCGGACCGGTGGCGGACGCTGCCGCCCCGCACCCCCCTGGCGGACCTGGTGGCCGTCCAGGAGGTCCCGCCCAAGCCCGAGGTGATCAACGGGCCCGGCCTCACCGACCTCGACGAGGCGACCCGCTACCCGGCCTGACGACGGACCGGGTGGCCTGCGGAGATGTCGATCTGCGATCGGCCGGTACGGCGCGTATGGAACGGTCCTACGCGGGAAGCCGTACCGGTATGACCGGAAAGTCCCATGCTGACCGGTGAAGGGAGCAGAGCATGGCCACGCACGCTCGCCACATCGAGAGCCATCCGGACATCGCCGCGCTGCGGGAGCGGTACGACGTCGCCGCCGAGAAACCCGTGAGCCAGGCCGTCGACGGCCTGATCGCGCTCACCGGGCTCTGGCTCGCCATCTCGCCGTGGGTGGTGGGGTTCGAGGGGATGACCAACCTCGCGGTCAACAACCTGATCACCGGCATCGCGCTCGCGCTGCTCGCCGTCGGCTTCGCCTCGGCGTTCGGCCGCACCCACGGGATGACCTGGATCGCGCCCGTCATCGGCGTGTGGACGATCATCGCGCCGTGGATCGTCGACGGCGGCCAGGACACCACCTCGACCATCTGGAACAACGTGGTCACCGGGGCGCTGATCGTGATCCTCGGAGCCGCGGCGATGGCGATGACCGCCATGCGCCGCTGACGGCCGGTCCGCCCGTTCCCCCGGTGCCCGGATGCGGTGATGTGCGGGAAGCGTCCGGTTCGGGCACGGTGGGGGGATGGCGCGGCGCAGGCCCCCGTCGGTGACCGTCGAGGTGACCGACGGAGAGGGGTACATCGAGGTGGCCGGGAACGCCGGGGGCAGCATGCTGCTGCTCGCCGGGGATCCCGCCGCCGTGGGGGGTTACGACGGCTCGGGCAGCATCGGGATGCTCGCCGGTCTGGCCGGTGCCGGAGCGCCCTCCCCCGCCGAGGTGAAGTCGCTGGTGGACTGGCTGGAGCTGCCCGGCCTGCGCACCCTCGGCCGGTCCAGGACCGCCGAGCCGCCCGACCCCGAGCGGCTCCGGCCGCTGCTGCGCCTGTTCACGCCCGGCCGGTACGTCCTCACCGCCCACCGGCCGCGGGTGCTGGTCGTCGATCCCGCCGAGCGGCCGGTGTGGTGGTGCGACGAGGACGTCGAGGCCGTGCTGGTCCGCACCGACCGGCTGCGGTCCCCGGCGGCGGTGCGCCGGTACCGGCGGCGGATCGAGGACGGCGGCGGGTGGCCCGCCGTGATCGCCCTGTTCCCGTCCCTGGACGCGGAGCTCGGTTACGTCCTCGACGGACACCACAAGCTCACCGCCTACCAGGAGGCCGGACACGACCCGATGGTCATCTCGATCCGGCCCGAGACGCCGTTCCCGCCACGGCGTGACGACCTGCGCCGCGTCCGCTCGTCCGAACTCAATGGCCCGTTGTACGAGATGAGGACCTCGTTCGAGCGGCCGGGGGGTGTGATGCAGGCGTAGTGGCGGCAGACGACGCAGGCGGGCTTGTCGGAGCCGTCGAGCTAGCTCAGTCCAGCGCGTACAGGTCGTAGACCACCGCGTCGGAGAGCCGGGCCGCGTACGCCACGAACACCGCGCGGTTCAGCCAGGCGTACCGGGGGTCGCCCGCCTCCAGCCGTACGCCGATCCGGAAGTAGTAGCTGTCCGGGGTG
This sequence comes from Thermomonospora sp., assembly GCA_036258615.1. Classification (GTDB taxonomy): domain Bacteria; phylum Actinomycetota; class Actinomycetes; order Streptosporangiales; family Streptosporangiaceae; genus Thermomonospora. The sequence continues at coordinate 2,404 of DATADI010000641.1, forward strand.
ACGGGCTCCCCGGCGGCGATGCGGTCGAGCACGGCGGCCGGTCCGTGCCGTACCCCCGAGGTGGCGAGGTAGAGCAGCGCCCCGTCGTGGGTGCGCGCGGTGTAGCGGGTGTCGATGACGGCGGTGCCGTCGTCGTGGACGAGCTGCCAGTCGGCGCCGCCGGGCAGGATCGTGGCGCGCAGGCGGTCGCCCTCGACGGTGCCGCCGGTGATCGGGATGACGCGCCACAGCCCGGCCGGGGTCGGCCCGAGGGTCTGGACCGGGCCGACCTCGACGTGGACGCGGGCGACCCTGGTGAGGGTGAGCGCCGGAAGGTGCACGGGCCTCACCGCCCGTGACGTTCGCGCAGCCGGTTCTTGAGGATCTTCCCGGTGGGGTTGCGCGGCAGGTCCTCGGCGAACACCACGTACTTGGGGATCTTGTACTTCGCGAGCCGCGCCCCCAGGAACGTCAGGAGGTCCGCCTCGTCCGGCCGGGCTCCGGGGGCGGGCACCACGACGGCGCGGCCGACCTCCCCCCACCGCTCGTCGGGCACGCCGATGACGGCGCACTCGGCCACGCCGGGATGTTCCAGGAGCGCTGCCTCCACCTCGGCGGGGTAGATGTTCTCCCCACCCGAGATGATCATGTCCTTGACCCGGTCGACGACCGCCACGAAGCCGTCCTCGTCGACCGTGGCGACGTCGCCGGACCGGAACCAGCCGGAGGTCATGGCGCGGGCCGTCTCGCCGGGGCGGCCCCAGTAGCCGCGCATCACGTTCGGCCCGGACACCAGGATCTCGCCCTTCTCGCCCGGCCCGACGTCGCGCAGGTCCGGGTCCACGACGCGGACGTCGGTGAAGAAGTGCGGCACCCCGGCCGTGCCCGCCTTGCGGGCGCTGTCCTCCTTGGCCAGGTACAGCACGCCGGGTGCGGCCTCGGTCATGCCGTAGCCCTGGCTGAACGCCAGGCCCCGTTCCTGGTAGACGCGGATCGTCGCGGGCGGCACCGGCGCGCCGCCGCAGTTGAGGCCGCGCAGGCTGGACAGGTCCGCCGACGGCCAGGCCGGGCACGCGGCCATCGCGTCGAACATCACCGGCACCCCGAACATGTACGTCACCCGGTGGGCCTCGATCGTCTCCAGCACCGCCGCCGGGTCGAAGGCGGACATCAGGATCACCGTCCCGCCCTTGAGCAGGGTCGGCAGGCAGGTCATGTTCAGCCCGGCGGTGTGGAACAGCGGCGCCACGACCAGCATGACCTCGTCGGCGGCGAGATCGACGTCGATGAGGACGTTCACGCTGTTCCAGGTGATGTTGCCGTGGGTGAGCACCGCGCCCTTGGGCCTGCCCGTGGTGCCGGACGTGTACATGATCAGGCACGGGTCGTCCAGGCCCACCGGCTCGTCGATCGGCTCCGCCGGTGAGGCCGCGATCAGGTCCTCGTATCCGGTGAGCGGGAGGCGACGGCGCGCCCCGGCCGCCTCGGCGGCGACCGCGTCGTGCTCGGGGGCGTGGACGAGCACACCGGCGCCCGAGTCGTCCAGGCAGTACGCCAGTTCGGGAGCGGCCAGGCGCATGTTCAGCGGGACGAACACCGCGCCGAGCATCCCCGCGGCGAAGAACGTCTCCAGGAAGGCCGGGTGGTTGGGGCCGAGGTAGGCGACCCGGTCGCCGGGCCGGACGCCGAGGTCGCGGAGCCCGTTCGCCAGCGCGCACACCCGCCGGTGCAGCTCGGCGTAGGTGAGCCGGGTCGTGTCGTGGACGACCGCGACCCTGCCGGGGGTCTTGCGGGCGCGGCGGGCCGTCCAGGAGCCGAGGCCCTGGTTGTGCATGGCGTCATCCCTCCTCGGGGAGCCGTAGGGGCGTGCGGTCCCGCCGGAGGTGGTCGGGCTGCCACCGGCCGATGCGCAGGCACGACGGACGGGGGCCGCCCACGGTGACCGCCCGGGTCGCGGGCTCGCCGGGCGGGCTGGTCCACGGGTCGGTCCCGGCGGGGCTCTCGGGGACGAAGTCGGGGAAGTCGCTGCTCATGAGGTCGAGCGCGAGCCGGTGCCCGGCGCGCAGCCGGTACGCGACGCCCAGCAGGTCGACCACGGTCTCCTCCCCGGCCGACGGCCCGTCGAGGCGGACCTGTCCCCTGGCGATGAGGAACGCGCCGCCGTCGGGGGTCACGTCCAGCAGCCGCGCGTGGACGTGCGCCCCGGCGGGGGCCGACAGCCGCAGCGTCAGCGTCACCATGCCGACCAGTTCGACGTCCTCGCCGACGACCGGGCCGGTGAAGCGGAGCACGTCGTCACGCTGCCCGACGGACGACAGGTCCGCACGGTCGGACAGGGCCGCGAACGGGTTCGCCCAGGGCGAGGGAACGAGGTCGGAAGGGTCGTGCGTCCAGGTCAGCACGCTCTCCCCCGGCACCGGCTCGGTGGTCAGGCACGGAACGGGGTCCGAGGACAGGTGGTATTCGAGGTCGGACGCCCGCCGGGGAGGCCACACGTCCTCGTCGCGCCACCCGCCATGGCAGACCTCGTAACGCACCCTCGGCAGCCCCGCCAGGTCACCGGACCGCCCGAGGACGGCGTCGAAGAACTCGATCGCGGGGTCCAGGTACCGGGGCAGCATGCGGTCCAGGGCGCCGGGGTCACCGGCATGGTCGTCGTGCGGCGCGACCGGCGCGTCGGCCAGCCGGTAGTTCTCGTGGTCGATGGCCTCCAGGCGGAGATGCAGCCGGTCGGCCCAGCCGGGATGCCGTGACAGCGCCCGCACGTCGTGCCACGACCACACGGCGCAGTTGTCGAACCACCCGATCGTGTAGAGCACCGGAACGGGACGGCTCTCCAGCAGCGCCTTCAGTGGCGGCGGGACGAACGGGGACGTGCCGTCGAACTCGGCGTCGAAGTTCGGCGAACGCTTCCCCAGCCGCCGGAAGAACTCCTCGAACGTCTCCAGCAGCGGGCGGCGGTTCCATTCGGGCTCCCAGTCGTACCGGTCGGCGTCGACGTAGTGCGAGGCGAAGTACAGCTTGCGGCTGGCCTGCTCGACGTCCCGGGTGCCGTCGCCGTACTCCAGCACGGTCGACAGCTGGGAGCCGGTGACGCGTGGCGCGATGGCCTTCAGCGCGGGGTGGCCGCTGATCGCCGCCGCGAGGGTCGTGTAGCCGTAGTAGGAGTCCCCCCACATCACCACGTCGCCGTCGCACCAGGGCTGCTCGGTGATCCACTGGATCGTGTCGTGGCCGTCGTCGGTCTCGTGGACGGCGAACTCGGTGGCCCCCTCCGACCGGTACTTGCCCCGCACGTCCTGCACCACGACGCGGTAGCCCCGGGCCAGGAAGTACCGGCTGATCACCGGCATGAAGCAGTAGGTCCCGTCCTTGTCGTACGGCAGGCGGACCAGCACGACCGGGCCCGGCTCCGGCGGGTCGGCGGGGTAGACGTCCGCCGCCAGGCGGACCCCGTCCCGCATGGGGATCATGACCTGGGCGGCGTCCGGGGGCACGGCGGCCGGTCCTGTCTGCTCGATGGTCAGCACGTGGTGTTCTCCGTGGTCTGGTGGGAGTGTCCGGCGGGCTCGGGGGACGCGTCCAGGGCGCGGCGGGCGCGCGCGACGCGGTCCAGGTCCCAGCCGGGTGAGGGGATGGAGTCGAGCAGCAGGCGGGTGTACGGGTGCCGCGGGCTGCGCAGGATCCGTTCGGTCTCGCCGCGTTCGACGACGCGGCCGTGCCGCATCACGATGGCCGTGTCGGTGATGTACCGGACGACCGCCAGGTCGTGGCTGACGAAGACGTAGGAGATGCCGGTGTCCCGGCGCAGTTCGTCCAGCAGCGTCAGGATCTGCGCCTGGATCGACACGTCCAGCGCCGCGACCGCCTCGTCCAGCACCAGCACGCGCGGCGCGATGCCGAGCGCGCGGGCGATCGCGGCGCGCTGCCGCTGCCCGCCCGACAGGTCCCGGGGCAGCGACCGGCCCGCGCGCCCGCTCAGGCCGACCTGGTCGAGCAGTTCGTCCACGCGGGCGCGCAGGTCCGCGCCGGAGCACAGCCCGTGCAGCCGCAGCGGCTCGGCGATCGACTCGGCGACGGTCCGCCGGGGGTCGAACGAGCCGTACGGGTCCTGGAAGATCATCTGGAGCCGGCGGGCCTGCCGCCGCCGTTCCCGGCGCGAGGCGCCCGTCACGGCGTGCCCGGCGATCCGGACGGTGCCGGAGGTCGGCCGTTCGAGCCCGGCGAGGATGCGGGCGGTGGTGGTCTTGCCGGATCCGGACTCCCCCACGATGCCGAGGGAGGCCCCCGGCATCAGCGTGAAGCTCACGTCGTCGACGGCGGTGAAGGTCCCGAACCTCTTCACCAGCGACGTCACCTCGAGGACGGGTTCGGTCATGGCGTCACCTGTTCCGGGCGGAGGCACGCGACGCGGGACGTCCCGTGCGCGCGGGGGGCGGGGACGGTCTCGGCGCAGTCGTCGCCGGCCAGCGGGCAGCGGTCGCGGAACGCGCAGCCCGACGGCGCCTCGGCCAGCGCCCTCGGACGTCCCCGGACCGCCTTGATCGCCACCCGGTCGCCGTGCACCGACGGGCTCGCCTCCAGCAGCGCCCTGGTGTACGGGTGCGCGGGCGCGGCGAACAGCGAGGAGCCCGCGGCCTCCTCCACGATCCGCCCGGCGTACATGACGTAGACGCGGTCGCAGAGGGCGGCGGCGAGGTCGAGGTCGTGCGTCACGAAGAGCATGCCGGTGCCGTGGGCCCGCTGCATGGTCCGCAGCAGCCCGACGACCTCGGCCTGCGTGGTGACGTCCAGGGCGGTGGTGGGCTCGTCGGCCAGCAGGAGGTCCGGTTCCGTGGACAGCGCCCCGGCGATCACGACCCGCTGGAGCATGCCGCCGGAGAACTCGTGCGGGAAGCGCCGCAGCGCGCCCCGGGGGTCCCGGATGCCGACCTGGCCGAGCAGGTCCAGCGCCCGTTCGGTGGCCTCCCGCGCGGGCACGCCCCGGGCCCGCAGGCCCTCGGTGAGGTAGTCGCCGACGCGGCGCACCGGGTTGATCGACGCCCGGGGGTCCTGGAACACCATCGACACCCGGGTCCGCCGCAGGTCGCGCAGCGTCCGCCGCCCGGCGGTGAGCACGTCCACGCCCGCGACGGTCACCGAGCCGGTGGCGCGGGCGCCCCGGGGCCGCATGCCCAGCGCCGTCCGCGCCGTCAGCGACTTGCCCGAGCCGGACTCGCCGACCAGGCCGACGGTCTCCCCCCGCCCCACCCGCACGGTCACGTCGGCGAGCAGGGGCGTCGCGCCGACGGCCAGGCTCAGGTCCGCGATGGCCAGGGCGTCGTGGTCCTCAGGCATGGTCGCCCTCCCTCCGGGTACGGCCGACGGACCCGCCGAGGTGCTCGCCGAGCACGTTGACGCTCACGACGGTCAGCAGCACCGCGACGCCGGGGATCAGCGCGCTCCACGGCGCGCCCTGGAGCAGGTCGCTGCGCGCCTGGCTGATCATCGACCCCCAGTCCGCGTCGGGCGGCCGGACACCGAGGCCCAGGTACGACAGGGACGCCAGGTCCACCAGCGCGTACCCGAAGGACAGGGCGCTCTGCGCGATGAGCACCGGCAGCACGTTCGGCAGCAGGTGGCGGACCGTCACCCACACCTCGCCGAACCCCATGACCCGGTAGCTCTCCATGTACGGGCGCGCGCCCTCCTGGATCGCCACGCTGCGGACGACGCGTCCGACGAACGGGGTGTAGCTGACGGCCAGGGCGCAGATGGGGGCGGCCAGGCCGGGCCCGGACACCGCCACGACGAGCATCGCCAGCAGCAGGCTGGGGAAGGCGAAGACGATGTCCATGCCCCGGGAGAGCACCGCGTCGGCCCACCCTCCCGCGCGGGCGGCGATCAGCCCGATGGTGGTCCCGAGCAGCCCCGACAGCAGCACCACGCCGAGGGGCGCGAGCAGGGACAGCCGGGCCCCGTACATGAGCCGGGACAGCACGTCCCGCCCGGTGGCGTCGGTGCCCAGCCAGTGGTCCCGCGAGCCCGGGGGCAGCAGGGAGTCCGACAGGCTCGTGGCGTCCGGCGGGTGCGGCGCGAGCAGCGGGGCCAGCAGCCCGGCGAGGGCGACGACGAGGAGGAACGCGACCGCGAGGCACACGCCGAGCGGGTGACGGCGACGCCGCCGGACGTTCCTGACCCGCAGCGCGGGGATCGTGAGGGTCATCGCGGGGGCCCTCCCGCCGTCACGCGCGGGTCGATGACCGGCAGCGCCAGGTCCACCAGCGTGTTCACGGCGACGAACAGCACGACCGCGATGAGGGCGATGCCCTGCACCACCGGGAAGTCCCGCCGCGACACCGAGCTGACCAGCAGGGACCCGACGCCGTCCAGGCCGAACGCGGTCTCCACCACGGCCGTGCCGACGAACAGGCTCGCCACCAGCAGGCCGATGACGGTGAGCAGCGGCGCGAGCGCGTTGCGGACCACGTGCCTGCGGATCACGGCGGCGCCGGTCACGCCCCGCCCGCGCGCCACCTCGACGTGCTCGCGGCGCAGTTCCTCGGCGAACGCGGCGTTGCCGACCCGGGCGAGCACGCCGTACGCGGCGATGGCCATGGCGGTCGCGGGCAGGGTCAGGTGCCAGAGCCGGTCGGCCAGGCCGGTGCCCGCACCGGTGGAGGGGAACCAGCCGAGGCCGACGGAGAACACCGCCAGCAGCGTGATCGCCGCCACGAACGGCGGGGTGGCGGTCGTGACGGAGGCCGACACGACCGCGAGCCGGTTGGCCAGGCCGCCCCTGACCGCGGACACCAGCGCCACCACCAGGCCGAACACGATCGCCAGGGTCGCCGAGTACAGCATCAGCAGGCCCGACACGCCCAGCCGGCTCGTGATGAGCGAGGTGACGCTGGTCTGGTAGTTCAGCGACGTGCCGAGGTCGAGGCGGAGCACGTCCCCGGCCCACGCCAGGTAGCCCTGTGCGAGGCCCCGGTCGAGCCCGTACTCGTGGCGGAGCGCCTCGAGCTGCTCGGGGGTCAGGCGGCGGCCGGCGGTCACCGCCAGCACCGGGTCCCCGGGCACGAGCCGCAGCGAACCGTAGATGAGGAGGGAGGCGACCAGGACCGTCAGGACCGCGCCGAGGGCACGGCGGCCGATCCAGGCCGCGAGCGTGCGCGTCATCGTCACTTCCCGCCGAGCATGGTCGCCCACGGGGTGTACAGGTAGTTCTGCCTCGGGACCAGACCGGCCAGGTCCGGGCCGTAGTAGACGTTGACGAACTGCGTCGCGACCGGGATGGTCGCCAGGTCCCGGGCCATGATGGCCTGGGCCCTGACCACGTGGCCCGCGCGCTCGGCGGGGTCCTCGGTGGTCATCGCGGCGGCGAGCGCGGCGTCGTAGTCCTTGTTGGAGTAGCCGGAGAAGTTGTAGAAGTTCCCGGTCGTGAAGTACTGGTAGTACGCCAGCGGCTCGGGGAAGTCGAGGTATCCGCTGGTCAGGAACAGGTCGATGCCCTCGCGGGCGCGCGGCGAGGAGAACACCGAGGCGAACTGCTCGGCGGTGAGCGGCTTCAGCTCGATGCTCATGCCGACGCTCGCGGCGCCGGCGGCGATCGCGGTGGCGATCCGCGTCTCCTCCTCGATGGCCGTCGTGTACGCCAGGACGATCTTCTGCCTGGCCCTGGCGGAGCCGTTGACGAGGGCGCGGGCCTTGTCGAGGTCCTGCACCGGCTCGGGCAGCTTGGCGTACTCCCGCTGGAAGACGTCGGCGGCGTAGCCCCAGGCGGCGGGCGGGACCAGGGCGCGCAGCGGCTGCGCCGTCCCCCGGTAGACCGATCCGGTGATGCCCTTGTAGTCGATCAGGGCCTGCAGGGCCTGCCGGGTGGCGGGGTCGGCGAGCGGGCCCCTGGCGTCGAGCACCGACAGGAACGTCGGGGCCAGGCTGCGCCCGAACAGCAGGTTCCCCTGGCGGGCCAGGCGGCCGTGCGCGGCGCGCGGGACGTTGAACTGGCCGTCCACGTCGCCGCTGGCCAGGGCGGCGGTCTGGGCGGACGGGTCGGTGACGAACGTGAACCGCAGGTTCTTCACCCTGGGCCTGACACCGGTGTTCCACCAGGCGTCGTTGCGGGTCAGGGTGATGTTCTGGCCCTGGGTCCAGCGGCCGAGCTTGTAGGGGCCGGTGCACATGACGCCTGTCCCGGCCGTCCCGAACCGCTTCCCGGCGGCCTCGGCGAAGTCCTTCTGCACGACGGAGAACGCCGGGGTGGCGAAGTAGTTGGGGACCAGGACGTCGGTCTTCTTCATCCGGATCGTGACCTCGTCGCGGCCGGTGACCTCGACGGTGTCCAGGTGCCGCGCCCAGCCGATCCACGACGAGCCGAGCCCGGGGTCGAGGATGCGCCGGATGCTGTACACGACGTCCTCGACGGTGACCGGCCTGCCGTCCCAGAACCGGACGCCCCGGCGCAGGCGGATCACGTAGGTCCGCGGGTCCGGCTGCTCGACGCCGGTGGCCAGCGCGGGTTCGCGCCGGTAGTCGGGGCCGAAGGTGAACAGGGCCTCGCACATGTTGGCGGCGATGGTGCTGACGGAGTCGATGGAGGACTGCGCGGGGTCGAGCGTGGGGGGCTCGCCGCTGGGGGTGTTCCAGGTGACGGTGTCGACGTCCCTGGCGGCGGCCGGGACGGACGTGGTGACGGTCGGGGCGTCCTGCGTGGCGGCCGGGCCGCCGCCTGAGGAGCACGCGGCGAGGGCGCAGACGCCGGCGAGGAGGGCGGCGAGCGCGGCCGGGCGGAGAGCGGTCATGAGCGGACCCTTCGTGGTGCCGATGCGGGTCGGGTGCGGGTCGGATCTTTCGGAGACGGTGGGCGCCGCCGGAGACGGCGGGGATCGGCGGGGATACGACGGGGATCGGCGGGGAAGGCGGATCCCCGGTCGCGGCGCGGTGGGTGCGCGGTGCCCGGCCTGCCGCGGCTGCGCGGCGCGGTGCGGGTGGGCGGACCCGGGGCCGGGTCTTGGGCCCCTAGCGTGATCGGTGCCCAGTTGATTGTCAATACTGCAAAACAAACCGGCGCAGCTCGAGCCGGCAGGCCGGGCCGGGACCGGTCCACAGCGTCTGCCGGCCGACCCGGCGGTGCTCGGCGGTCCACGGGTTGTCCCCCGTGCCCGGGTTGGGCGCGAACTCGGGGTAGTCGCTGCCGGCCACGTGCAGCCGCAGCCGGTGGCCTCGGCGCAGGCGGTAGCCGGTGTGGGTCATCTCGATGCGGACGAGCCGCGTGGCGTCCGGTGCCGTCAGGACGCCCTGGCCGCGACTGATCATGTGACAGGAGCCGTCCGGTGCGACGTCGAGCAGCTTGGCGTGCACGTCCGCCGTGGGCGCGGTGGAGGACACCCTCAGGTAGAGGTCGACGGGCCCGGCGAGGTCCAGGTCCTCCGTGCACACGGCCGCGTCGAACCTCAGCACGTCCGCCCGGTCCCCGGTGTGCCGTTCGTCGGGATAGGCGTGCAGGAAGGCGAAGGAGTTCTCCGCCGCGGAGGGCACCGGGTCGTCGGGGTCGTGGTCCCAGCTCACCGACTGTTCGCGGTCCGGAGGCTCGGGTGTGAGCAGGCCCGTCCCGGACCCTTCGGCGGCGGCGAGGTCGGTGAGGTGCAGGGTGTACGGGACGGCCTCCTCCGGCGGCCAGCTCGCCGACTCCCGCCATCCGGCGTGGCCGAGATGCCAGCGCACCCGTGGGATGGTCTCCGGTGAGGCGGTCCGGGCGAGGAAGACGTCGAAGAACTCCAGCGCCGGGTCGAGGTAGGCGGCGAGCATGCGTTCCAGCGCGTCGTCGTCGAGGTTGTGGTCGTCGCTCTCCTGGATCGGCACCAGGGACAGGTGGTAGTTCTCGTGGTCGATGGAGTCGGCGTACAGGTACTGCAGGGGCGCGTGAGCGGGCCGGCTCATGAGCGACTGGTAGTCGCGCATCGAGTGCAGGACGACGTTGTCGTACCAGCCGACGACGTGCAGGGTCGGGACGGGCCGGGCGTTGTACGGATGGCCGTCGGGGAAGACCACGTGCGGCGTGGGCTCGGGGATGAGCCGGTCGTACCAGGGAGCGCGCTCCCCCATCCTCCGGAACGCGTCCTCGAAGACCTCCGTCAGCGGGGTGAGGCTCCAGTCGAGGTCCGGCTCCTGCAGCCAGCGTCCCGTCCAGCACTCGACGATGTAGGCGGCGAACGCCGACCATGGCGGGTCGGTGACGGTGCCGCGCGACACCGGCGTCAGCGAGGGCATGTCCACGGCCGTGACGCGCGGGACGATGGCGCAGAGCGCGGGATGGGAGGCGCTGACGGCGGCCCACTGAGTGAACCCGTAGTACGAGTCGCCGAACATGCCGACGCGGCCGTTGGACCACGGCTGCCGCACGATCCAGTCGATGGTGTCGTAGCCGTCCCACGCCTCGCCGACCAGGCCCAGCGCCTCGCCCTCGGAGCGGAACTTGCCTCGGACGTCCTGGACCACCAGGACGTAGCCGCGCGCCACGAACCGGCGCGCCACCTCCTCCATGAACACGTACCGGCTGTTCTTGTCGTAGGGCAGGCGGACCAGGACGGCGGGCGCCTCGGCGGCCTCGGCGGGCCGGTAGACGTCCGTAGCGAGCCGCACGCCGTCGCGCATGGGGACCGGGTGGGTTTCGGCCCAGTCCGGGACGGGCTGGGGGGTGGTCGAGACGAGCGACATCGGCGCACTCCTCTACGCTGATTGATATTCGGTCATGCATAACAATGGGAACGGGAAGGGGACCGGGTGGGAAGGCCGAGCCTCGCCGGGCAGCGGCGGGAGCAGATCCTGCGGGCCGCCGCGCGGTCAGTGGCCAGGTACGGCCTGGCGGGCAGCACGCAGGAGCGGATCGCCGCAGCCGCCGGGATGAGCCGTTCGCACGTGCGGCACTACGTGGGCAACCGCGACCAGCTCATCGACGCGCTGTGGGACCACGTCATCACGCCGTACTTCGACGCGATGCGGGCCGAGGTCACCGGCCGCGCACCGGAGGCGCGGCTCGGCGCGCTGGTGGACTACCTGTTCGGGCCGCAGCTGGCGCGCAACGAGGACGACCTGGTCATCGAGGCGCTGATCAGCGGGGCGATGCACGACGTCCGGCTGCGCGGCCGGATCTACGAGAGCTACGCCCGGCTGGAACGCGAGATCGCCAGGACGATCCGCGCCGCGGTGCCCGGGTGCGACTCGGCCGAGAGCCTGCAGCTCGCCTACGCGCTGATCTGCATGGCGTTCGGCCACTCCACCCTGGCGGCGCTGCCGTTCCCCGCGACGCGCCACCAGGGCATGAAGGCGCTGGCCAGGCAGATGCTCGCGGCGCTGGAGTCCGGTCACCGCACCGGGGACGAGTGAGCGCACGGCGGTCTCACCCGGCCACGTGCACCGGGGGCCGCCGCGACGACCACGGGAAGCGTTCCTCCAGCGCCGCCGCCACCTGGAGGAGCAGGTCCTCGCGTCCTTCGGCGGCCACGAGCTGGACGCCGACCGGAAGGCCCGACGCGCTCTGCCCCAGCGGCAGGCTGATGGCGGGCTGCCCGCCGAGGTTGAACGGCTCGGTGAACGGGCCGTACTCGAAGATCGACCGCAGCCAGGACCGCACGGAGTATCCGGGACGGTCGTAGTCGAGCGCGCCGTGCGGCGCGGGCAGCCGCGCGAGCGTCGGCGTGACCAGCAGGTCGACGTCGTCGAAGTACCTGCGCAGCCCTTCGGTGACCGCGTCGGCCGCCTGGAACCCCCGCGCGATCCGGTAGGCGTTCAGGCGGCGCGCCTCGTCCAGGACGGCCAGGGTCACCTGTTCGAGCCGGTCGTCGCCGACCTGCTCGTGCTCGTCGAACACCCCGGCGATGCCGAGCGTGGTGAGCACGGCGTAGGCGTCCATGAGCGCCTCCCCGTTCACGGCGGGCGGCGGCGCGCCGACGTCGTGGCCCAGCTCGTCCATTGCCCGCGCGACCTCGCCGACGACCGCCGCCACCTCGGTGTCC
>DATADI010000642.1:0-5838 GCA_036258615.1 Thermomonospora sp.
GGCGGCGCGGGGAGCTGCCGCCGCGCGAGTCGCTGCGGCTGCGGATCCGCTGGGTGCAGGAGCTGTCGGCGCGGGTGGCCTGGGCGGCGGGGCGGCGGCTGCACGAGCGGGGCGCGCTGGCCCGCCCGGAGCTGGTCCGCGCCCTGCGCATGCCGGAGCTGGAGGCGGTGCTCCAGGGCGGTTCCCTCCCGGCCGACCTGGAGCGCCGCCCCGCTCCTCCGCACACGCCGCCGCTGCCCGCCGCGTTCCGGCTCGCCGGTGACCGGATCGTCGCCGAGGCCGCGCCCTCCGGCGACGGCGCACGAGCCGCCGGAGGCGGACGCGGCACCGGCCCCGCGCACTCCGGCGACGGCACCCCGCCCCCCGGCTCGGTGCTGGTCGTGCGGACGCTGGCGCCCTCGCTGGCCGTCCACCTGCCCACGGTCGCCGGGCTGGTCGCCGAGACCGGCAGCCCGCTGTCGCACCTGGCGATCCTGGCGCGTGAGCTGGGCGTCCCCACGGTGGTCGGGGTACGCGGGGCCCTCGACCGCTTTCCCCCGGGCACCCATCTCCTGGTGGACGGCGACAGCGGTCGCGTCGAACCGCTCCCGCCCACCTCCCGCACCCGCTCCGGAGAGGAGTCGGTGGCGTGAAAAGGGTGGTGTACCTCGGGGTCGGGGTGATGGTGGCGTGGACGGCGGGGTACCTCATCGTCTACACCGCGCGGTGGGAGTGGCAGCGGGCGTTGATGGCCGGGGAGCTGCTGCTGGTGAGCATGCTGGTGCTGCTGGCGGTGGCGGGGGCCGACCGGTTCCGGCGGCTGGAGCGGCGGCTGGACGCGCTGGCGGAACGGCGGGACGGCGTGCCTGAGTCCCCGGCTTCGCTGGCGGCCCCGTACGGCGCTCCGGGGGTGGAGACCCCGACGTTCCGGTGGCTGCACTCGGAGTCGAACTCCTACAAGGTCTTCATCCCCGTGCTGCTGGGCGCGGGCATCGCCGTGTCGGGGCTGGCGGCGCTGGTGGAGCGGATCTCCGCGCGGCTCGGCGGGGCGGGCACGGCGCGCCGCCTGACGCCGCTGAGCCCGCCGACCGGCGGGGTGCTGGCCGGGGGCCCCGACCTGACGCCGCCGGAGACCTCGCGGGGCCGCCGGATGCGCCCGCTGGTGGGGGCCGTGGCCGTCGCGCTGGTCGCGGGCCTCGCGGTGGTGGAGCTGGCCGACCTGACGCAGGACCGCCCGGACGAGCCCGTCGCGGCGGCGGCCAGCACGGTGGTGATCGAGGCGCGCGCCAACGGCCGGTCGCCGGTGGACCCGATGGCGCGACGGCTGTGGGAGTACTGCCGGGGCTCCACGCGCCCGTACCTCCAGGGCGGCGGTCTGACCGCGATCGGCAACGGACGGTACGCGGTGGTGGTGCAGCCCGCGCTGGGTGAGCACGCGCTGAGGCGGTTCAAGGGGTGCCTCCAGGACGCGGTCATCGACCATGGCAGCTTCCGGGTCGTGGGTGTGCATCCGGAGCCCGACTGACGGCCTTCCTAGGATGGGGCCATGGACTGTCGGCGGGCCGTCACGCTGATGCCCCTGGTGCTGGCCGTACTGGCCGGTCTGGTGGGCATGCACGGCCTGGGGCCGGTCGCCGCGACCCAGCCTCGTCCGCCGATGTCCATAGCGGCGCACATGGCGGTGCCCATGGCCGTGCACGCGGCCCACGGCGACACCGAGCAGGCTTCGCCCGGATGCCACCACCACGGCGGTGAGGGGTCCCTCGACCACGCCGACGCGACGTGCGCCGCCACCGGTGTGGCGAGCGGCCCGGTGCTGTCCCTGCCCGCCGCGTTCGGCACCGTCACGCTCCCGGGCCGGACGGTCGTGCGGGCGTACCAGGCGACCGCCGTCGGCCGCGCGCCGCCGTCCCTGTCCCGTCTGCAGCTCCTGCGCATATAGGCCGTGCCCGCTGTTACGGCACGCCCGAAATTCCTTCGACATGCACAGGAGTGAGTACGACCATGCCCACGTACAGGATCGCCGCCGTCGCCGTCACCGCCGTGGTGGCGCTGACGGCCTGCGGTGACGACGGCACCGACGCGGGACACGGGCAGCACGGTTCCGCCCCGTCCGCCACGGCCACGGCCGACCGGCAGCCCGCCCACAACGACGCGGACGTCGCGTTCGCCCAGGGGATGATCCCCCACCACCGGCAGGCCGTGGAGATGGCGGACCTGGCCGCGACCCGGGCGTCCTCCCGGGAGGTCAAGGACCTGGCCGCGGCGATCAAGCGGGCCCAGGACCCGGAGATCCGGACGATGACCGGCTGGCTCACGCTGTGGGGCGAGCCGGTGCCGTCCCCCGGAGCCGACCACGGCGGTCACGGAGGGCACGGCGGCATGCCGGGGATGATGAGCCCCGAGCAGATGCAGCGCCTCCGGGACGCCGAGGGCAAGGCGTTCGACACCGCCTTCCTGGAGCTGATGATCGAGCATCACCGGGGCGCGGTCACGATGGCCGAGACAGAGCGGGCCAAGGGCGCCTTCCCGGCGGCCCGGCAGCTCGCCGCGACCATCATCACCACGCAGAACGCCGAGATCACCCGGATGACCGCGTTGCTCGACGGATGAGCTGCTCGGCCTCCCACAGGTCCCGGTAGTAGCCGGGAGCGCGGACGAGGTCGTCGTGGTGGCCGCGCCGGGTGATCCGGCCCTGGTGCAGCACGACGATCTCGTCCACCCGCTCCAGGCCGGTGAGCCGGTGCGTGACCAGCAGCGTCGTCCGGCCGTGGGTGGCGTCGAGCAGGTCGGTGAGGAGGGCGTCGGCGGTGGGCTCGTCGAGCGCCTCGGCGGGCTCGTCCAGCAGCAGGACCGGTGGGTCGCGCAGCAGGGCGCGGGCGAGCGCCAGCCGCTGGAGCTGCCCGCCGGACAGCGTCCGGCCATCCTCGCCGAGCAGGCCGTCCCAGCCCGTGGCCGCCGCCCAGTCCGTCAGCCGGGCGGCGGCCACGGCGCGCGCCAGGTCCGCGTCGTCGGCGTCCGGCCTGGCGAGGCGGAGGTTGTCGCGCAGCGTCGTGCGGAAGACGTACGGGTCCTGGGTGAGGCCGGTCATCACCGCGCGCACCGCGTCGGGGTCCAGGTCGCGGACGTCCACGCCGTTGATCAGAATGGTGCCGGACTCGGGCTCCACCAGCCGCATCAGCGCGGCGAGCAGCGTGCTCTTGCCCGCCCCGCTCGGCCCCACGAGCGCCACCCGCCTGCCGGGCGTCAGCGTGAGGCTCACCCCGTCCAGGGCCGCCGCGCCTCCCGGTGCGTGCCGGACGACCAGGTCGCGGACCTCGATCGTGTACGGACCTTCCGGCATGGGGCGTGGGCTGGCGGGCTCGGTGACGGCGGCCTGCGCGGTCTCGACCTCCCTGAGCCTCCGCAGCGCCGCCCGGATCTCGACGAGGCGTTCCCCGGCGGCGGTCAGCGGCAGGGCGGGTTCGAACGCGACGAGCGCCGTCAGGGCCAGTACCGCGAGCGCGACGGAGTCAACGGTGGGTTCGGCGACGAGGACGATGGCGGCGACCGTCACGCCCTGCACCAGCACTCCCAGCGCGGGGAACAGCGCGTGCACCGTCGCCTGGCGGCGTTCGAGCGCGGCCAGGCGTGCGTCGGCCGTGAGCGCCGCCGCGCGGGCCCGGCCGGTCGCCCCGTACGCGGCGAGGTCCGCCGCCCCGTGGACGAGGTCGGCGACGCGTTCGGCGAGTACGGCCCTGGCGGGCGCGATACGGGCACTACGTCGGCGGGCGGCTCTACCCGACGCGACCGGTAGCAGTACGCCGACGACGAGCAGACCCGCCGCCAGCACGACCGCGGCCGAAGGCAACAGCGATACGGCTATGGCGACCGCCGCCGCACCGGTGGCGAATGCCGCGCACATCGGCAGAAGGCAGCGAATGAGCATGTCCTGAACCGCGTCGGTGTCGTCCACCATCCGGCTGAGCAGATCCGGGCCGCTGGGGGACGCCACGCGCGGCGGGATCAGCGCGCCGAACAGCCGTCCCCTCGTGGCGGCCTGCGCGCGCAACGCCACGTCGTGCCCCGCGAGCCGTTCGCCGTACCGGAAGACGCCCTTGCCGATGGCGAACGCGCGTACCGCCACGATCGCGATGCCCAGCGCGGCCACGGACGGCTGCTGCGCCGCACGGGTGATGAGCCACGCGGCGGCACCGATGAGCCCGAGCGCCGCGAGGTCCGCCGCCGCGCCCGCCAGCACCGCCACGGCCAGCCGCGCCTTCACCGGCCCGCCCTTTCCGGCTCGCGCACGGCGCCCTGATGGACGTGGACGATCCGGTCGGCGAGCGTGAGCATCGCGGGCCGGTGCGCCACGATCACGGTCGTACGGCCGCGTGAGAGGCGGTCGGCGGCCTCCACCACGGCCGCCTCGCTGTGTCCGTCGAGCCTGGCGGTGGGCTCGTCCACCAGCAGCGTCGTCGTCTCTGGACGGCAGAACGCCCTGGCGACGGCGATGCGCTGCCGTTGCCCCGCCGACAGGTCCCCGGCGGGGGTGTCGTATCCCTCGGGGAGCGCGGTGATGAAGTCATGGGCCTGGGCAGCCGTGGCCGCGCGGCGTACTTCCTTCATGGAGGCGTCCGGACGTCCGAGGCGGATGTTGTCGGCCACCGACGTGGCGAACAGGTGGGGCCGCTGCGGTACGAACGCCAACTCGCCGCGCCACTCGTCCAGGTCCATTTGGGCCAGATCGACGCCGTCGACCAGAACGCGCCCCTCGGTGGGTGTGACGAAGCCGAGGATGAGATGGAGCAGCGTGCTCTTGCCTCCGCCGCTCTCCCCTACGAGGGCCACCCGTTCACCGGGGGCGATGGTCAGAGACACGTTCTGCAAGGCGGGAGCGTCTCGGCCCGGGTACCGCACGGTGACGTTCTCCAGGCGGATCTCCGGTGCTGCTCGTACGGCACGCACCTTGTGCCCCTTCGCCGTGTCCGATGACTTGTCGAGAAGGGCGAACGCCGAGTCCGCCACCGCGACGCCCTCCATCGACGCGTGAAAACCGGCTCCGACGGCCCGCAACGGCAGGTACGCCTCCGGAGCCAGCAGCAGCACCAGCAACGCCGTGCTCAGGTCGAGGGAGCCGTTCACGAGCCGCAGCCCCACCGGAACGGCCACCAGCGCCAGCGACAGCGAGGCACACAGCTCCAGCACCAGGGACGACAGGAACGCCACCCGCAACGTCCGCATGGTGGCGGAGCGGTGCTCGTCGGAGATCCGCTCAATGACCGTGACCTGGTAGCGGGCCCGCCCGAACGCCCGCAACGTGGGAAGGCCCCGCACGACATCGAGGAAGTGGCCTCCCAACCGTGAGAGCGCCGCCCACTGCCGTTCGGTGACCGCCTTTGTGTGCAGACCGATAAGGGCCCCGAACACCGGGATCAGCGGCAGCGTCAGCAGCACGACCACCGTGCTCGCCAGATCCGCGAACGCCAGCCGCGCCAGCACCGCGACCGGCACGACCGCCGCGACCGCCGCCGCCGGGAGGTAGCCCGTCAGGTAGGGGTCCAGCGCGTCCAGCCCGCGCCCGGCCAGCGTCACCAGCTCACCGGACGTCCGCCCGTGCGGATCGGCGGGGCCGGGCGGACGGTCGAGCAGCCGGTGCCGCAGCACCGTCTTCACCCCGATCGCCGTCCGGCCCGCGACGACGCCCCGCGCCCAGCCGAGCAGCGCCCGCAGCCCGGCCACCGCCCCCAGCACCGCCAGCGCCGCCACCGGGAACCGCCCCGACAGCACACCGGCCAGCACCTCGGCCTGCACCAGCACCAGCAGCGCCGCCGCGACGGCGGTGACCAGCGTGGCCGCCAGGTGACGGCGCACCGTCCG
>DATADI010000643.1:0-9704 GCA_036258615.1 Thermomonospora sp.
GGCGGCGCGGCTGCGGTCGATCACGTCCAGCGCGACGCACCCCGACCAGTCGGTCAGCGACCGGTACGGGCTGTGGCGGACGGCGGCGGCGCTGTGGCGCGACCACCCGCTGACCGGTGTCGGCCCCCGGAACTTCGCCGCGCACCGCGACACGTACGCGCCGCTCGGCCTGTCGTCGGGCAGCGACACCGAGGATCCGTTCAACGGTTACGTGAGGCAGGAATTGCGGTCCCCCCATAACCACTACCTTCTGGTGGCGTCGGAGCAGGGACTCGCCGGGATCTGCGCCTTCGTCGGCGCCCTGGCGATGCTCCTCGCCGGTCTGGTCCGCCATCGGAACGCCCGTGACCCGCTGTGGCTGGTGTCCGTGGCGTTCGTGTGCTGGCTGCTGGTGGACTTCTGTTACTCCGACCTCGGCGGGCCCACGTCGGTGCTGGTCGCGGTGATGCTGGGGCTCGCCGCGCGCGCCGCGCTGCCGGTGCGCCGGGCACGCCACGTGGGGAGCCCGGCGTGAGGGCGGCGGGGAAGGCGGACGCCGCCGCGGAGGGCTCGGTCGGACGGGCCGCCGGGGTCTCCGCCGTGCTGGTGGCGCTCGGCACGGCCCTCGGGTTCGTCCGGGACCTGCTGATGGCGCACCTGTTCGGGGCGGGCAGCGGGACGGACGCGTTCCTCGTCGCCTGGACGATCCCCGAGACGGCGTCCCCGCTGCTCATCGAGGACGCGATGGCGTTGCTGATGGTGCCGGTGCTCAGCCGGGCCCTGCAGGAGCACGGCGGCGTGCGGGCCCTGGTGGCGGCGACGCTGCCCCGGGTGACGATCCTGCTGGCCACCGCCATGGGCGTGATCGTCATGGCGGCGCCCGCGCTGGTGGGGATCCTGGCTCCGGGCCTCGGCGCCCGCGACCAGGCGGTCACCTGCATGCGGCTGACCGCGCTCACGGTCGTGACGTTCGGGCTGGCCGGGTTCATGTGCGCCACGCTGCGTGCCCATCACCGTTTCGGGCCGCCCGCCGCCATCTACGCCGCGTACAACATCGGCATCCTCGCCGTGCTCGCGACGTGTCACGACACGGTCGGCGTGACGGCGGCGGCGCTGGGGGTCGCGTTCGGGAGCCTGCTGATGGTCGTGGTGCAGGCCCCCGGGTTCCTGCGCTGCCTGCGGTCGGGGGCGGGTGCCGGGGGTGCGCTGCCCGCCGGGCTGGCCGCCGCGATAGCCCCGGTGGTGGTGTACACGGTGACCCGGCAGGCGCAGGTCTTCGTGGAACGCCACTTCGGGTCGGGCCTGGCCGAGGGCTCCATCTCGCACCTGAACTACGCGCAGAAGGTCGCGCAGGTGCCGATGGTGCTGTCGCTGCTGGTGGTGACGGTGACGTTCCCCCGGCTCGCGCGGGCGTGGGCGGACGGGGACGCGGCGCGCGTCCGCCGCCGCATCGAGGCCGACGTGTCCGTGGTCGGCATGCTCGTGCTGGCGGCGACGGCGTACCTGGTGGCGTTCGCGCCCGCCGTCATCGGCCTGCTGTTCGAGCACGGCCGCTTCACCCGCGAGGACACCGAGGCCACCGCCGCGGTGATGCGGGTCT
This sequence comes from Thermomonospora sp., assembly GCA_036258615.1. Lineage (GTDB taxonomy): Bacteria > Actinomycetota > Actinomycetes > Streptosporangiales > Streptosporangiaceae > Thermomonospora. Next base: position 1,580 of record DATADI010000643.1, read on the forward strand.
ACGCGCTGGGCTTGCTGGGCCAGGCGCTGGTCGGCGTGCTGACCAGGGTGTTCTACGCCGCCGGGCGGCCCTGCTGGTTCCCCGCCTGGGCGGTGGCTGCGGGGCTCGTCCTGACCGCCGTGCTCGCCGCCATGACCGTGGACACCGGCGGCACCCCCGGCCTGGCCGCCGCCAACGCCGCCGGGATCACCGCCACCGCGATGCTGCTGCTGGCCGGGCTGCGCCGCCGGATGGCCCCGATGGACCTGCGGGCGGCCACCACCGGCATCAGCCGGTCCGCGCCCGCCGCCTGCGCCGCCGCCGTCGCCGGTCTCGCCCTCGACCACCTGCTCGGCGACGCGCTGCCCCCCGTGGTGCTGCTGGCGGCGGGGCTCGTGGTGGTGGGCGCGGTGTTCACCGTGGGCGCGGCCGTGTGCGGGGCCGAGGAGGCACGCCGGGCCCTGGCGGAGGCCCGCGACCGCATCACCGTCACGAAGGGGAGGGGCCGGTGAAGCACAGACCGGCGCGCATGCCGTTGATCCTCATGTACCACTCGGTGGACCGGGTGGCCGAGGACCCGTTCCGGCTCACCGTCCGGCCGGAGCTGTTCGAACGCCAGATGGACTGGCTGCGCCGCAACGGGCTGCGCGGCGTCGCGGTCCGCGAGCTGCTGCGGGCCCGGCGGGCCGGGCGGGCGCGCGGGCTGGTGGGACTGACCTTCGACGACGGCTACGCCGACTTCGCCACGCGGGCGGCCCCGGTGCTGCTGCGGCGGGGGTTCACCGCGACGGTGTTCGTGGTCGCCGGAGAGATCGGCGGGGACAACGCGTGGGACGACGGGCCCCGCCGCGCCCTGATGACCGAGGAGCAGATCCGCTGCGTCGCGGCCAAGGGCATGGAGATCGCCTCGCACGGCCTGCGGCACGTGCCGCTGCCGGACGCCGAACCCGAGGACCTGGAGACCGAGCTGACCCGCAGCCGGTCGATCCTGGCGGACCTCGCCGGGGAGCCGGTCACCGGGTTCGCCTACCCGTACGGGCGGGTGACGCGGCGGGAGGCCGACGCCGTCCGCAAGATCGGCTACGACTACGCGTGCGCCATCTGGCGGGCCCCGTTCAGCGGCGACCACGCGCTGGCCCGCACCTACGTCGGCGACCGGGACCGGGCGCTGCGCCTGCGCGCCAAGGTCGTCCGGCACCAGCTGCGCTGGAGGACACGGATCTGATGAGAGTCCTGCACGTCATCACCGGGCTCGGCCACGGCGGCGCGGAGCACCAGCTCGCCCTGCTCCTGCGGCACCTCCGCGGGACGGACTGCGAGGTCGCCGTGCTCACCGAGCCCGGGGAGACCGCCACCGACCTGCGCGCCCGGGGCGTCGTCGTCCACGAGATCGGCATGGCGGGCAACCGGGACCTCGCCGCGCTGCCCCGCCTTGTCAGGCTGATCCGACGCGGCCGGTACGACATCGTCCACACGCATCTCTACCGGGCGTGCGTGTACGGGCGGCTCGCGGCGCGGCTCGCCGGGGTGCGCACGGTGGTGGCGACCGAACATTCGCTGGGCGACCGGATGATCGAGGGTCGTCGCATCTCAGCGGGGGTACGGGCCCTTTACCGGGTGACCGAAACCCTGGGGAGCATGACGATCGCCGTCTCCCCGACGGTCGCGGCCCGACTCGTGCGCCTCGGGGTGGACGCCTCCCGCATCACCGTCATCCCCAACGGCATCGACGCCGCCGCCTTCGCCTACGACGAGCAACGACGCGCCCACGCCCGGAATCGCCTCGGCATCGGCCCTCGCGAGTACGTCATCGGAGCCGTGGGCCGCCTGGTGGACGGCAAGCGGTACGGCACGCTCATCGACGCGTTCTCCCAACTGGACGAGGCGACCTTGCTCCTCGTCGGGGACGGCCCCAGGCGCGGGGCCCTGGAGGACCTGGCGGCCCGGCGCGGCGTCATCCACCGGGTCGTGTTCGCCGGGGAACGCCCGGACGTCTCCGAGGAACTGTGCGCGATGGACGTGCTGGCGGCCCCCTCCGCCGAGGAGACGTTCGGGCTCGCCGTGCTGGAGGGCCTGGCGTCCGGGCTGCCCGTCCTGTACACCGCGTGCCCGGCGCTCAGCGACCTGGACCCCGAGATGGCGCCCACCGCCCGCGAGGTCGGCCCCCAGGTCGCCGCCTGGCGGGACGCCCTGGCCGAGTGCCTACGAGCGGGCCCCACCCGCCTGGAGCCGCCCCCGGCCGTACGGCACTACGACATCGCGCGCAGCGCCACGGACCTCGCCCGGCTCTACGAGGACCTGCTCACCGTGCACACCGAGCCCGTCCTCACATGACCGGTCGCCGACAGGAAGGGCAGCCGATGCCGCACACTCCCCATCCCTTCGTGAACGCCGCGCGGCGGTGCGGGACCCCGGCGCTACTGGTGGTCCTCGGTACGAGCGGGGGCCTCACGTACGGGCTCCTGGAACAGCCGGAGTTCACCTCCGACGCCCACGTGATGGTGGTGGCCGATCCGGGCGCCGAGCCGTCCCGCGCGATGCACCACGCCCAGGCGTACGCCCGGCTGGTCCGTCAACCGGGTCCGCTGACGTGGGCGCAGGTGAACCGTTCGGGGGACTGGGCCGAAGACATCCGGCGGCACGTGCGGGTCACCCTCGCACCCGATGCCCCTGTCATCGCCCTCACCGGGAGCGGCCCAACCCCCGACTCGGCCGCCGCCTACGCCAACGCCGTCGCCGGGGCGCTCATCGAGTACGCCGATGCCCACCACCGCGACACCGGCGTCCGGGTGACCTCGATGAGCCCGGCGGCCCCTCCCACACGCCCCACCTCACCGAACCTTCCGCTCAGTGTGGCGGTGGGCGCGTCGAGCGGTCTGCTGCTCGCCGGACTCGCCTCCGGGCTCGGCGGAAGTCGCAAGGCGGCGACCACATGACGGCCTCACTGCGCGTCCTGCACGTCACACAGCCGACGCTGGCGGGAGTGGCCGCCTATGTCGCCGACGCCTGCGCCGACCAGCGGGACCGGGGCTGGCATGTCGCCGTCGCCTGCCCCTACGGAGGAGATCTGCCGGGACGCCTCGCCGAGCTGGGAGTTGCGCACTTCCCCTGGGAGGCGACCCGCACACCGGGCCTGTCGGTGATAGGGGAGGCACGGCGGCTACGCCGGATCGTGCAGACGTTCCGTCCCGACGTGGTGCACCTGCACTCGTCCAAGGCGGGGTTGGCGGGAAGGCTGTGGCCCGTCCCCGGGCCGGTGGTGGTGTTCCAGCCGCATGCCTGGTCCTGGCATGCGGGCGGCCGGTTGGCGCTGTGGTGGGAGCGGCTGGCCGCGAGGCGCACCGACCTGCTCGTGTGCGTCGGCGGTGGCGAGGCATGGCAGGGCCTCGCCGCCCGGGTGCGCGCCCCGTATCGGGTCGTCCGGAACGGGGTGGACCTCACCCGGTTCCGTCCGGCCGACGCGGCGGAGAAGGCACGGGCCCGCGCCCAGGTCGGGGTCGCCCAGGACGTGCCGCTGGCGGTGTGCGTCGGCCGGGTCACCCGGCAGAAGGGCCAGGACGTCCTGCTGGCGGCCTGGCCCCGGATCAGGGAGCGGTGCCCCCGGGCCGAACTGGCCGTCGTCGGCGACGGCGACCGGCTCGCCCGGACCCGCAGGCAGGCCGGGCCCGGCGTCCGGTTCACCTACGCGGTGGACGACCCCCGCCCCTGGTACGCCGCCGCCGACGTGGTCGTGCTGCCGTCCCGGTGGGAGGGCCTGTCGCTGACCTGCCTGGAGGCCCTCGCGACCGGCCGGTCGGTGGTGGCCTCCGACCTCCCCGGGCTGTCCGACGTGGTCACGCCGGGCGCGGGGGCCCTGGTGCCGTCCGAGGACGTCCGGGCGCTGTCCGAGGCCGTCCGGGAACGGCTGGCCGACCCCGCGCTGGCCGAGGCGGAGGGCACCATGGCGGGCCGGCTGGCGCTCGGCTGGGACGCGGCCGAGACGTTCGCTCAGCTCGCCGCCGTCACCACGGAGGCCGCCGGGGCCGCCGGGGCCTGGCCCGTGCTGCTCGCCCGGCTCGCCGAAGCGGCGGAGGAGGGAGCGCCCAGCATCCGCCGGTAGACCTCCGACGACCGGGGATTGCCCGCGCACCGCCACACCCCGTGCGGGCAGTAGTCGGAAATCGTCTGGTACGCGACGTCGTGGGACTCGAACCACTCGATCATCCCGCGCACGTACTCGGGATTGTCGCCGTTCCGGAACAGTCCCCATTCGGGAAAGGAGAGGGGTTTTCCATGAGCGTGGGCGAAGTCGGCGTGATGGGCCAGCCCGTACGGCTCGTCGACGAATTCGGCGAAACTCATGCCGGCCGGCTGGTCGTAACTGTCGGAGCCGATGATGTCCACGACGTCGTCCCCCGGATAACAGGCCGTCCACGGGATCGCGTCGCGCCCCCGGCTCGGCGCGAAGTCGAACCGGAACCGGGCGCCCGGCACCGCCCGCATCGTGGTCACGATCCGCCGCCAGTACGCCTTCCAGGCCGCCGGGTCGGGCCCGCACCGGTGCGTGTAGGTGATCCCGTTCATCTCCCAGCCCGGGACGATCACCGCGTCCGGCGCGCCGGCCTCCACCAGGCGGCGGGCGAGCCGGTCGAAGTGCCGGTCGAACGCCCCCCGCGCCGCCGTCCACAGCAGCACGGCCACCCCCTCGTCGGGCAGCCCCGCCTCGTTGGCGGCGAACATCGGCACGTTCACCACCAGCATCCGGCGGGGATCGGCGGCCCGCCAGGCCGCCCACGGCCCGACGATCTCCGGCGGGCCCTCGACGCCCTCCCAGGTCTCGCCGGGCAGATAGGTGTGACCCACGGTGACCGGACGGCCGAGCCAGGACGCGAAGCCCGCCACCCGCGCCACCCCCTCGGCGCCGGAGCCGAGGAAGGCCCCCAGGGGCACGCCGTCGTCGGCGCGGGCCGGGCCGGGCGCCGACAGCGCCGCGGCGACGAGGGCCGCCACGACCCCGAGACGGGACGACCGCACGAAGAAGTCCATGACCGGAATCCTCGCCGACCGGCCCGCCGATGAGGGCCGATCCCGGCGGGAAAAAGAAACAACCGTCGCAGACGACAGGATGATTCAGGTGGTATCGCGAAGAAATGCCGGAGACCCGGTACTCGACACCTCGGTCCCGGTGCTGTTGTTGCGCACCGACCAGAACCTCTTCCACCACGGGACGCTGGGCGCGATCCGCTCCGCCGGGCGCGCGGGCGTACCCGTCCACGCGGTCCTGGAAAGCGACCGCGCCCCCGCGGGCCGCTCCCGCTACCTCCGCCGGGCGCTGCCATGGGCACCGCCGGTCGGGCACACCGGGGGACTGCTGGGCTACCTCGCCTCGGCGTCCTCCGCCCTGGAGGGACCGGCGCTGCTGGTGCCGATGGACGACGCCGGAGCGCTGTTCATCGCCCGCAACGCCGCCGACCTCGCCCCGCGGTTCCTGTTCCCCGCCCAGATGCCGTCCCTGCTGGAGGCCCTGGCGGACAAGGCCGCGCTCAGGGACCTGTGCGAACGGGTCGGCGTCCCGCACCCGGAGACCGTGATCCCGCTGTCCAGCGGCGAGGTCGACGACGCCGTGGACCGGCTCGGGCTGCCGCTGGTGGCCAAGTGGGCGCGGCCCTGGCGGATCCCGCCCGGCTCCGGCCTGCGCAGCACGACCATCGTCCGCACCCGGCGGCGCGCGCAGCGGCTGTTCGCCGCCGCCCGCCCCGACACCCTCGGGCAGCTCCTCCTCCAGAAGCACATCGCCGCCTCCGACGGGTCGGACTGGTTCTTCCAGGGCTACTTCGACGGCGGCTCGGCGTGCCTGTTCGGCGGGACCGGCCGCAAGGACCTCGCCTCACCGCCCGGCGCGGGCCTGACCGTCCTGGGCCGGTGGCTCCCCGAGCCGGAGATCGACGGCCTCGCCCGCGAACTCCTCTACACCCTCGGGTACTGCGGCGTCGTGGACATGGACTTCCGCCGCGACAGCGCCACCGGCACCTGCTACCTGCTGGACGTCAATCCGCGCCTCGGCGCCCAGTTCCGGCTGTTCACCGCGCACAACGGCATCGACCTGCTGCGCGCCATGCACCTGGACCTGTCCTTCCGGCGGGTCCCGGAGACCGCCCCACGGCACGGCCGGACGTTCCTGGCCGAGAACCACTTCGTGCGGCCCTCCGTACGGCGCGGCGCGGAACTCCCGCTGGCGCGGACCCTGCGGGAGGCCGACGAACTCGCCTGGTTCGCCCAGGACGACCCGTCGCCGTTCTTCGCCGCCACCGCCGAGGGCCTGCGCCGCGCCCTCCGCGGCCCCGCCGCACGCCCCGTGCCACTGGAACCGCCCGTCCTGCCACGCGTCTTCCACCACGCCGAATCGGGGGCCCACCGATGAACGACTCCACGCTCGACGTGCTCGTCATCGGCGCGGGCCCCTACGGCCTGTCCGTCGGCGCGCACGCCGGATACCACGGCCTGTCCGTCCGGGTCGTGGGCCGCCCGATGCGGTTCTGGGACGAGCACATGCCGCGCGGCATGCTGCTGAAGTCCGAACCGTTCGCCTCCAGCCTCGGCGCACCGGTGACCGGGCGGTCGTTCCTGGACTTCTGCGCCCAGCACGACGCCCCCTGGGACCCGGTGGGCCGCCCGGTGCCGGTGGAACGGTTCGTCGCGTACGGGCGGTGGTTCGCGCGGGAGGCGGTGCCGTACGTCACCGACACCGAGGCCCTCCGCGTCGAACGCACCCGCAGCCGATACCGCACCCTCCTCGCCACCGGTGAATGCGTGGACAGCGCGACCGTCGTGATGGCCGTGGGCGTCCGGCCGTACGCGCACACGCCCGCCGTGCTCACGAGCCTGCCGAACGAGACGGTCAGCCACAGCTCCGACCTGTCCGACCTCACCGGACACCTCGGCAAGGACGTCGCGGTCATCGGCGCGGGACAGTCCGCGCTGGAGACCGCCGCGCTCCTCGCCGAGGCGGGGGCCCAACCCGTCGTCGTCGCCCGCGCGCGACGCCTCGCCTGGAACCCCCGTCCGACGATGTCCCGTACCGTCCTGGAACGTCTGCGCGGCCCGCGTTCCGGTCTCGGCGCGGGCTGGCGCACCTGGCTGTGGTCCGAACACCCGGAGCTGGTCCGCCCGCTCCCCGCACCCGTCCGCCGCCGGATCGTCCGCACCACCCTCGGCCCCGCCGGCTCCTGGTGGCTGCGCGACCGCGTCGGCACCACCCCGCTCCTGCTCGGGTACGAGGTCGCCCACGCCGCCGTCCGCCACGGCCGGGTCCGGCTCACCCTGCGCGACCGCGACGGCTGGGAACGCACCCTGACCGTCGACCACGTCGTCGCCGCCACCGGGTACGCACCCGACCTGGACCGGCTCACCGTCCTGCCGGCGGGGGTCCGGCAGGACATCGCCACCCGCCACGGCTCACCCATCCTGACCAGGCACTTCGAGTCGTCCCTGGCCGGCCTCTACTTCACCGGCCTCACCTCGGCGGCGACCTTCGGCCCGGTCATGCGCTTCGTCCACGGCTCCCACTTCGCCGCGCGCCAGATCGCGCGTTCGCTTGTGGGGGGACGACCCCCCACACCCCCCGCGCCCGGCCAGGGGAGCTTCAGCCGGGCGGGCCTCCGCCGGCGCTCCGGCCCACCCGCCTGAAGGGCCGGGCAGGGTGGGTGGTCGCCGTCCTTGCGCTTCGCGCTTGTCGTTCGTGGGGAGCGACCTCCCACCCCCTCCGGGCCCGGCCTGCGGGGTGCAGGAGGGTGGTCGCCGTTCTTGCGCTTCGCGCTTGTTGGGTTGGGGAGCGCCTCATGCCCGCCGCGCCTGGCCTTGAGCACCTGAGGTGGGTGGTCGCCGTCTTGGCGGCTCGCGGTCGGCCGGGGTGCGGGTGGGTTGTCGTGGGTGTCCGGGTATTCGCGGGGGCCCGGGTAAGCGGAAACCCATGTCTTCGTATGGACGCGCGGAAGGCGGCGACAGGGTGTGGGGCGGCGAATAGTGTGCCAACCGCCGAACCCAGCGGACCCGTCAAGGAGAGCCTCCGATGCGCCAGGAACCGATCCGCGGCGAGGCGACCCGTCCCGTGGACCGGGTTCTCCGCGCGTGCGCGTGGGCTGCCGCGCGCGGGGTGCTCCTCGGGGGC
>DATADI010000644.1:0-14704 GCA_036258615.1 Thermomonospora sp.
GCGGCGGCCCGCGCCACCAGCAGCGCCGGGCCGGGCAGCCCGGTCAGCTCGGCCTGCAGCGCGGCCTGCACGGCGGGCGGCAACTCACCGGAGCCCACCGGCTCACCGGGACGCCCCGGCGCGGCGGGATGGGTGTCGTCGCCCATCCGGGCCAGCGCCTCCAGGTAGAAGGGGTTGCCGCCGCTGGCGGTGTACAGGGCCTCCCGGCGCGACGCGGTGACCTCGGGGCCGAGGAACTCGGCGACCTCCGCCCTGGAGAACGGCCCCACGGGGACCCGCACGCCGTGCCCGGCGGCGGTCTCCACGAGGGTGGCCAGCCGGGGGACGGCCTGCGCCGGACGATAGGCGACCGCGACCAGGACGCGGGCGCGCGGCGGGTGGCGGACCAGGTGGTCCAGCAGCTCCACGGAGGCGTCGTCGGCCCAGTGCACGTCGTCGAGGATGAGGACCAGCCCGGACGGCGCGGCCAGCTCCTCCAGCAGGCGGCGGACCGTGCGGTACAGCCGGTAGCGGGCCAGCCCGGTCAGGTCGGCGGGGTCCTCGGGGGCGGGGCCGTCGGCGGCGGACTGCTCCCCGGCGGGCTGCATCGACGGGAACACCGTGCCGAGCAGCCGGGCGGCGGCCGGGCCGAGGTCGGCGCCGTGCTCCTCCAGATGGTCGTCGAGGGCGTCGATGACGACCCCGAACGGCATGTCCTGCTCGAACTCGGCGGCCCGTCCCGTCAGCGCGGGCAGCTTGCGGGCGGCGGCGGCCCCGGCCAGCTCCACCAGCAGCCGGGTCTTGCCCGCGCCGGGCTCGCCCTCCAGCGCGACGAACCGGAACGCGCCGGACGCGGTGGCGTCCAGGGCCTCGTCCAGGGCACGCAGGAGGTCGCGCCGTCCGACCAACGGCGCGACGCCCGGCGCACCGGCGTGCCGGTGCCCGTCCGACTGGTCCGCACGACCTTCCACTGCCCACACCCCAACGCGACAGGCGGTCGGTACGCCATGATTATGCGTGCCATGGCGATCCGTAAGAATCGCGATCGACACATTACCGGTGTTCGGCGCGGCGGGCCGGTGGCCGTCGTCACGGATGCTTCAGGCGGGCCCAGGATCGGCGGGGCGAGTCGGCGAGGCGGCTGAGCGCGACCACCGGGGCCGGGGGACGGACCGTCCGGCCGCCGTCCAGCCGCCGCATGAACGCGACCTGCTCCAGCGACGGCGGACCGACCGCGAGACTGCGGCGGGTGGCGGTACGCGCGTCCGCCTGACCGGTCCTGACCAGATAGGCGGCGGCCATCGAGCCGGTGCGGCCGACACCGGCGCCGCAGTGCACGAAGACGCGGCCCCGCGCGTTCTTCACCACGGCCATGAACCGGTCGACCTGGTCGGCCGACGGGGGCTGCCCGTCGCGGACCGGCAGCCGCACCACGGTCAGCCCGGCCCGGCCGGGCATCGCCAGCCGGGATTCGGGCAGCCGCTCGGCGCGCAGGTCCACCACGGTCCGGACGCCGAGGGTGACCAGGCGGCGGTATCCCTCGGCGTTCGGTGCGGCGCCGCGCAGCACCCGGTCGTCGACGTAGGCGAAGTTGCCGACGCCCGGCAGCGGCGGCGCGCGGTGCCCCAGGGAGTCGTCGGCGCGGGCGACGGCGGACATCCCGAGGATGGTGCCGCTGACGATGAGCCAGGCCATGCCGTACGCGCCCAGCCCGCCGGCGAGGGTCCAGGCGAGCACGCGCCGACGGCGGCGTCTGCGTTGCTGGGGCATCGACCGAGGATAACCGCGCGCCGCGGATGCGGGTCACCCGTCGCGGCGCAGTACCGCCTGAAGGTAGGCGGAGGGGACCACGGCGGTGCCGTCGTCGGCGACGTTCAGTTCGGCGACGAGCGCCGCGACGTCCTCGCTGAGCGCGTCGGCCTTCGCGCCGTCTCCCAGGGCGTCGTAGGCGCGGTTGAGGGGGCCGAAGTCGGCGCGGAAGTGCTCGACGAGGCCGTTCACCGACGGGAACCGCAGGGTCCAGTGGCGTACCTCGGTGTCCATCCCGGAGATCCGGTCGCCGAACAGGTCGCGGACGTGCTCGGGGAGGCCCCACAGGGTGGGCGGGGGAGTGGCGTCGGTCCCGGAGGTGTGCCGGTCGACGAGCGCGAGGAGGCGTCCGATGAAACCGTCCGGGGTCCAGTTCGCCAGGGCGATCCGGCCGCCGGGGCGTACCACGCGGGCGAGTTCGGCGGCGGCCACGCGCTGCTCGGGGACGTACATCGCGCCGAACACCGACACCGCCACGTCGAAGGAGCCGTCGGAGAACCGCAGCCGCCGGGCGTCGCCCTCCTCGAACGTGACCTCCAGGCCCTCGGCGGCGGCGCGGGCGCGGGCGTGGTCGAGCAGCGCGGGCACGTAGTCCACGCCGGTCACCTCGGCGAAGCGGCGGCGGGCGGCGAGCGCGGCGTTGCCGCTGCCGGTGGCGACGTCCAGCAGCCGGTCGGCGGGCCCGACGCCGGCGGCCTCGCACAACAGCTCGCTGACCAGCAGCCACAGGTTCCCGACGCGGGCGTAGTCGCCGCTGCCCCAGATCTCGCTGCTGCCGGTGTCCACCGCGACGGTCCTGGTCGTCATGACGTCACTCCTCGCCCCTCGGAGCCTCGGCGCCCGCGTCCCGGGCACCGTGATCACGGGCCTCAGCGTGGCACCCCGGCCCGCCCGGCGGGAGGCCCAAGATCACCTCATGGTCAGGCGGCGAGCCCGACGCGGTCGGCCGCCGCCGCCCAGGCCCGCTCGTCCCCCCGGGGCTCGTAGCGGCGCAGCGGCTGGGTCGCGGCGACCAGCCCCCGGATCTCGGCGAGATCCTTGACCAGCCCGAACGCGCGGGCCTGCACCAGGACGTTGCCGAGCGCGGTCGCCTCGACCGGGCCGGCGACCACCGGCAGGCCGCAGGCGTCGGCGGTGAGCTGGCACAGCAGCGCGTTCCGCGACCCGCCGCCGACCAGGTGGATCACGTCGGCCTCCCGGCCGGACAGCCGCAGCGCCCGCCGCAGCGCCGCCCGGTGACCGAGGGCGAGGCTGTCCAGCACGCAGCGGACGGTCTCGGCCGGGGTCTCCGGCGGGCGCTGCCCGGTGGCGCGGCAGTGCGCGGCGATGCGGGCGGGCATGTCGCCCGGCGGCAGGAACTCCGGGGCGTCCGGGTCCACCACCGCGCGGAACGCGGGGACCTCGGCGGCGGCCTCCAGCAGGGCGGGCAGGTCGGGGGAGCCCCACGCGCGCAGCGACTCCTGCAGCAGCCACAGGCCCATCACGTTCCGCAGGTACCGGACCGTGCCGTCCACCCCGGCCTCGTTGGTGAAGTTCGCCGCCCGCCCGGCCTCGCCGATCACCGGGTCCGGCAGCTCCACCCCGACCAGGGACCACGTGCCGCAGGAGATGTAGGCGAACCGCTCCCCGTCCGCCGGGACGGCCACCACGGCCGAGGCGGTGTCGTGCGAGGCCACGGCCGTCACCGGCAGGTCGCGGGACAGGCCGGTGTCGGCGGCGACGTCCGGGCGCAGCGGACCGATCACGTCACCGGGTTCGCAGGGCTCGGGGAACAGCCGCTCGGGAAGCCCCAGGCGGTCCAGCAGCGGCGCGGACCAGGTGAGCGTCCGCACGTCGAGCAGGCCGGTGGTGGAGGCGTTGGTGCGTTCCGCGCCGATCCGCCCGGTGAGCCAGTACGCCAGCAGGTCCGGGATCATCAGCAGGGTCTGCGCCCGGTCCAGCTCGGCGCGCGCCGCCACCAGCTGGTAGATCGTGTTGAACGGCAGGAACTGCAGGCCGCTGATCTCGTAGAGCAGCGTGTCGCCCAGCTCGGCGCGGACCCGGTCCATCACCCCGTCGGTGCGGGTGTCGCGGTAGTGGACCGGGTTGGACAGCAGCGCGCCCGTGTGGTCGAGCAGGCCGTAGTCCACGGCCCACGAGTCGATGCCCACGGAGGCCAGGTCCGGGCCCGCGGCGCGCAGCCCCTCCAGGATCTCCCCGTACAGGCCGAGGATGTTCCAGTGCAGGGTGCCCCCCGCGCGGACCGGCCGGTTGGGGAAGCGGCGCACCTCGGTCAGCTCCAGGGTCCCCTCGCCCACCCGGCCGGTCATCACCCGGCCGCTGGAGGCCCCCAGGTCGACGGCGGCGAAGGTGTTCATGCGCTCCTCACGGTCAGGATCACGTCCAGGGTGCGGGGGCCGTGCACGCCCTCCACCCGGGTCAGCTCGATGTCGCTGGTGGCCGAGGGGCCGGAGACGAACGTCAGCGGGCGCTCCGGGTCCAGCCGTTCCAGCGCCTCGGGGACGTCGGCGGCGACCTGGTCGCCGCGGACCACGATCAGGTGGTGGTCGGGCACGAGGCTGAGCGCCCGCCCGCCCTGCCCGGCACCGTGGTCCAGCACGATCGTGCCGGTCTCGGCGATGGCGACGGCGCAGCCGGTGACGACGCCGTCGAGGCCGTCCAGGGCGTCCACCGCCGGGTCGTGGACGAGCCGTCCGGGGTCCACGGCGGCCAGCCACGCGGCGGGCAGGCCCGGCGGCACGCCGTACCTTGAGCCGGTGAGCACCTCCGCGACCGCGTCCGGCAGGTCGGCCTCGGTGACGCGGCGGACGGTGGCGCGGTAGTCGGCCGTCCGTTCCTCGAACAGCTCCAGGATCCCGTCGGTGTGGTGACGGCGCAGGTAGGGGCGTTCGATCGTGGCGTACGCCTCGGCGGCGGGCGTGGTGCGGGGGCCGAGGGCCCGCCCGATGCGGCCGAGGATCTCCTCCCGTGCGCCGCTCATGACCGCCGTCCCCCGTCCGTGCGCTTCCACCAGGCCCGGAACGACTCCGGCGGCGGGGCGGGCGCGTCCCGGGTGTCCGTCCACGCCTTCAGCGGGCCCGGCAGGCGGCGGATCCGGCCGCGCCGCCCGACCAGGCGGCGGCTCGCGGAGGCCGCGCGCTGCGCCAGCGCCAGCCGCCGGGGCGACCGCAGCGTCCACCCGGCCGCCGCCATCGCGGTGCCGACCAGCGGATGCCGCGGCCCGTCCTCCACCGCCTTCGCCCGCAGGTGCACCAGCACCTCGGGGATGTCGATCGCCACCGGGCACGCCTCGAAGCACGCCCCGCACAGCGACGACGCGTACGGCAGGGACGCGTCCACCGGCGAGCCGATCCCGCGGATCTGCGGGGACAGGATCGCCCCGATAGGCCCCGGGTACGGCGAGCCGTAGGCGTGGCCGCCCGCCCGCGCGTACACCGGGCACACGTTCAGGCAGGCCGAGCAGCGGATGCAGCGCAGCGCCTGCCGCCCCACCTCGTCGGCGAGCGTCGCGGTCCGCCCGTTGTCCAGCAGCACCAGGTGGAAGTCACGCGGCCCGTCGCCGGGCGTCACCCCGGTCCACGTGCTGGTGTACGGGTTCATCCGCTCGGCGGTGGACGAGCGCGGCAGCAACTGGAGGAACACCTCCAGGTCCCGCCACGTCGGCACGACCTTCTCGATGCCCATCACCGAGATCAGCGTCTCCGGGAGCGTCAGGCACATCCGGCCGTTGCCCTCCGACTCCAGCACCACCAGCGTGCCGGTCTCGGCGACGGCGAAGTTCACCCCGGACACCGCGACCTTCGCCGACAGGAACTTGGCGCGCAGATGGCGGCGGGCGGCCTCGGCCAGCTCGGCGGGGTCGTCCGACAGGCCCTCGGGCGCGTCCGGCATCCGGGCGCGGAAGATGTCGCGGATCTCGGCCCGGTTGCGGTGGATCGCCGGGACGAGGATGTGCGAGGGACGGTCGTCGCCGAGCTGCACGATCAGCTCGGCCAGGTCGGTCTCGTAGGCGGTGACGCCGTGCTCGGCGAGCGCCTCGTTCAGCCCGATCTCCTGGGTGGCCATCGACTTGACCTTGACGACCTCGGTCTGCCCGGTGGCCTTGACCAGGTCGGCGACGATCCGGTTGGCCTCGGCGGCGTCCCGGGCCCAGTGCACCGTGCCGCCCGCCGCGGTGACCTTCTCCTCCAGCAGCGTCAGGTAGTGGTCGAGGTGCTGGAGGGTGTGGTCCTTGATGCGCCGTCCGGCCTCGCGCAGGCCGGGCCAGTCGTCCAGCTCGGCGACGGCGGCCAGCCTCCGGTCGCGGATGGTGCCGGTGGCGTGGGCGAGGTTGCCGCGCAGCCGTTCGTCGCCGACCGCGCCCCTGGCGGCCTCGGGGAACGGCGGCATCCCGAGGTAGGTGGGCATGCTCATGACGGGTCCTCCCGGGTGGAGGCCAGGATCTCGGCCAGGTGCACGGTCCGCACGTCCGCGCCGGTGCGCGTGAGGGTGCCGCCGATGTGCATCAGGCAGGAGTTGTCGGCCGCGCACAGCACGTCCGCTCCGGTGGCGCGCACGCTGGCGGCCTTGTCGGCGCCCATCGCGGCCGACACGTCGGAGTTCTTCAACGCGAACGTCCCGCCGAAGCCGCAGCATTCGGCGGCGTCCGGCAGCTCCACCAGTTCCAGGCCCTCGACCTCGCGCAGCAGCCGCAGGGGCCGTTCGCCGACCTTGAGCATCCGCAGCGAGTGGCACGTCGGGTGGTAGGTGACGCGGTGCGGGTAATAGGCGCCGACGTCGGTGACCCCCAGGACGTCCACCAGGAACTCGGCCAGCTCGTACACCTTGGGGGCGACGGGCGCGGCCTTCGGGTCGATGCGCGGGTGCCAGTCGCGCACCATCGCCGCGCACGACGCCGACGGCGTCACCACCGCGTCGTAGGGGGCGAACGTCTCGGCGAAGCTCCGCACCAGCGGCGCGCACTGTTTGCGGTAGCCGGTGTTGAAGTGCATCTGGCCGCAGCAGGTCTGCGCCTCGGGGAACTCCACCTCGTGCCCGAGCCGCGACAGCAGCCGGACGACCGCCTTCCCGGTGCCGGGGAACATGGTGTCGTTCAGGCAGGTGATGAACAGCGCGATCCGCATGCCGTCACCCGTGCCGCAGGCTGGACTCGCGGACCACCAGCTCCGGCTGGAACATCACCTGCTGGTGGGCGTGCTCGGACGGATTGTCGCACTCGTCCAGCAGCAGGTCCGTCGCGATCCGGCCGAGCTGGTAGGTCGGCTGGCGCACGGAGCTGAGCGGCACCGCGGCGGCGGCGGTGAACTCGATGTCGTCGTAGCCGATCAGCGTCACGTCCCCGGGGACCTTCACGCCCGCCTGCAGCAGCACCCGCAGCACCCCCAGGGCCAGCAGGTCGTTGGCGCAGAAGATGGCGTCCGGCAGGTCGCCCTCCAGCAGCCGCTGCGCTGCCTCCTGCCCGCCCCGGGCGTTCATCGCGGGCACGGTGATCTCGCGCAGCGCGTCCCGGCCCAGGCCCGCCGCCCGCAGCGCGCGGTGCGCGCCCCGGCGGCGGTCGGCGCACTGGCGCAGCACGGACGGCCCGGTGACCAGCGCGATGTCCCGCGCGCCCTGCTCCAGCAGGTGGCCGACGGCCAGCTCACCGCCCGCCACGTCGTCCACCGCCACCGAGCACTGGTTGGCCCGCGGGGTGGGGTGGTCGAGCAGCACCACCGCCACGCCCCGCTGGCGGAGCATCTCGGTGTGGTCGCCCTCGTGCTCCACCGGCGTGATCAGCACCCCGCGCACCCGCTGCTCGGCGAGCACGGTCAGGTTGCGGCGCTCCTTGTCCTCCGAGCCGCCGGAGCTGGCCAGGATGACCGCGTAGCCGCGCTCGCTGGCCACGTCCTCCACGCCCCGGGCCACGTCGGTGAAGAACGGGTTGCCCAGGTCGAGGATCATCAGCCCGATCGAGCTGCTCTGCCCGGCCCGCAGCGTGGACGCCGAGCCGTTGCGCACGAACCCCAGCTCCCGGATGGCGCGCTCGACGCGGGCGCGGGTGGCCGGGGCGACCCGCTCGGGACGGTTGAGCACGTTGGACACGGTGCCGGGCGAGACGCCCGCGTGCTGGGCGACGTGCTTGATGCCCACCGTGCCGGCCCGGGGGCGCGGCACCGCCGGGCCGTCCCCGCTGGGTGTGCTCATGAGTCGTCCCCCCGGTCGTCCGTGGCCGTGCTGCGCCCACTGTGGCCAAGTCATTAAAACGTGTCAACCCTTTCCGGGCGGCGGATCCGCGCGAACCGCCGGACGGCCCTGCGCGTGAGCCGCTGCGGGGACGGAACGGGCGAAGTCGTCCCAGATCACCCCTTGACGGGTGCCCTCGGTCACATCTAGCGTCCTCCGCAACATCACGTTAAAACGTTTTTCACACCGCGGTCACAGGAACCCAGACGAGGAGGGTGGCGCGTGGACGAGTCCGCACCGCCGGCTCCGCCGACACTGGCGCTGGTCAACATAAGCAAGTCCTTCGGCGCCGTGCAGGCGCTCCAGGGCGTCACGATCGAGCTGCACGCCGGTGAGGTGCACGCCCTGGCGGGCGAGAACGGCGCCGGCAAGTCCACGGTCGTAAAAACGTTCGCAGGAGTGCACCGCCCCGACGAGGGGGAGGTGCGGCTGGACGGCGAGCCGGTGGTCTTCGGCGGCCCCGCCGACGCACAGGCCGCCGGGGTCGCGGTGATCTACCAGGAGCCCACCCTGTTCCCCGACCTGTCGGTCGCCGAGAACATCTTCATGGGCCGCCAGCCGCGCGGCCCGCTCGGCCGGATCGACCGCCGCGCCATGCACGCCGCCGCCGCCGACCTGTTCGCCCGGCTCGGCGTCCCGCTGGACCCGCGCCGGCCCGCCCGCGGCCTGTCCATCGCCGACCAGCAGGTGGTGGAGATCGCCAAGGCCATCTCCCGGGACGCCCGGGTGCTGGTCATGGACGAGCCCACCGCCGCGCTGACCGGCCAGGAGGTCGCCCGGCTGTTCGCGGTGACCCGCACGCTCCAGGAACAGGGCTGCGCGATCCTGTTCATCTCGCACCGGCTGGAGGAGATCTTCGAGCTGTGCCAGCGGGTCACCACCCTGCGCGACGGGCGGTGGATCGCCAGCGAGCCCCTCGCCGGGCTCACCACCGACGACCTGGTCCGCCGGATGGTCGGCCGCGACCTGGACGAGCTGTACCCCAAGCAGGACGTCGCGCCCGGCCGGGTCGCGCTGAAGGTGTCCCGGCTGACCCGTGAGGGCGTCTTCACCGACGTGTCGTTCGAGGTGCGGCGCGGCGAGATCGTCGCGCTGGCCGGGCTGGTCGGCGCGGGCCGCAGCGAGGTCGCCCGCGCGATCTTCGGGGTGGACCGCCGGGACGCCGGGGAGGTCGAGGTGGACGGCGTGCGGCTGCCCGCCGCCAGCCCCACCGCCGCGATGGCCGCCGGGCTGGCGCTGGTCCCCGAGGACCGCCGCCAGCAGGGCCTGATCATGGAGATGTCCATCGAGCGCAACATGGGCCTGACCCAGCTGCGCTCGCTGCGCCGGGCCGGCGGGCCCGGCCCGCTGATCTCCCGCCGGGTGGAACGCGACCGCGCCCGCGACTGGGCGACCCGGCTCCAGCTGAAGTTCGCCCGGCTCGGCGACGCCGTCGGGGTGCTGTCCGGCGGCAACCAGCAGAAGGTGGTGCTGGCCAAGTGGCTGGCCACCGAGCCGTCGGTGCTGATCGTCGACGAGCCCACCCGGGGCATCGACGTCGGCACCAAGGCCGAGGTGCACCGGCTGCTGTCGGAACTGGCCGCCCAGGACCTCGCGGTGCTGATGATCTCCTCCGACCTGCCCGAGGTGCTGGGCATGGCCGACCGGGTGCTGGTGATGCACGAGGGCCGGCTGGTCGCCGAGATCGGCCGCGAGGAGGCCACCGAGGAGACGGTCATGGCCGCCGCGACCGGCGGGCGCGACGGGAGGGCGGCGGCATGACGGCGGTCGCGGAGAAGCAGCCCGCCCAGCAGCCCGCCGGGCAGACGGCGGGCGCGGGCGGCGACGGCGGGTTCGTGGACCTGGTGCTGCGGTTCCGGGAGCTGAGCATCCTCGGCGCGCTGGTCGTGCTGGTGGTGGTCACCACCGCGATCAACCCCCGGTTCCTGTCGGCGCAGGGCGTGGAGGACATCTTCCTCAACGCCGCGATCCTGGCCCTGCTGGCGGTGGGGCAGACCCTGGTGGTCGTCACCCGCAACATCGACCTGTCGGTCGGGTCGGTGGTGGGGCTCGTGGCGTTCGTCGTCGGCGACTTCGTCACCGGCACCGGCCACGGCATCGTCGTCGCGGTCGCCCTCGGCGTCGCGATCGGCGCCGCCTGCGGCCTGGTCAACGGGCTGCTGGTCAGCCTGTGCGGCGTCCCCGCGCTGGTGGTCACCCTCGGCACCCTGTACGTGGTGCAGGGCCTCAACCACTACATCGCGCACGGCGAGCAGATCAGCGCCGCCGAGGTGCCCCCGGGCATCCTCGACGTCGGCAACGGCGACCTCCTCGGCGTGCCCTACCTGCCGCTGATCAGCGTCCTGGTGATGCTGGCGGTGGGCTACTACCTGCGGTCCTACCCGTCGGGCCGGGAGTTCTACGCGATCGGCTCCAGCCCCGAGGCCGCGCGGCTGGCCGGGGTGCCGATCCGCCGCCGCGTGCTGACCGCCTACCTGGCCAGCGGGGTGCTGGCGGGGCTGGCCGGGACGCTGTGGCTGGCCCGCTTCGGCACCGTCATCGCCGACCCGGCGCGCGGCTGGGAACTGGACGTGGTCGCCGCGGTCGTGGTCGGCGGCGTGGCCATCGTCGGCGGCGTCGGCACCGTGTACGGCGCGGCGCTGGGCGCCCTGCTCATCACCACCATCGGCAGCGTCCTGGTGGTCCTGAAGATCAACTCGTTCTGGCAGGAGGCCATCGTCGGCCTGCTGCTCCTGCTGGCGATCAGCGCCGACCGGCTGGTGGCGCTGCGCGTGGCGCGGGTGCTGCGGAAGAGGAGCGTGCGACATGGCTGACCGGGCCGCCCTGGGGCGCTACCTGCGCTGGGACGTGCTGGTCGCGGCGCTGCTGGTGGCCGTGTTCTGCGGCGGCGCCGGGCTGTCCCCCGACTTCGCCAACACCGACAACCTGTCGTTCGCGCTCGGCGACCTCGGCGAGGTGGCGCTGATCGCGCTGCCGATGACGCTGCTGGTGGTGTGCGGGCAGGTGGACCTGTCGGTCGCCTCCGTGCTCGGCCTGGCCAGCGCCCTCACCGGCGCGCTGTGGGACGCCGGATGGGCGTTCGAGACGATCGTCCCGGTCGTGGTGCTGGTCGGCGTGGCCTGCGGGCTGCTCAACGGGCTGCTGGTGACGCGGCTGGGCCTGCCGTCCCTGGCGGTCACCATCGGCACCCTGTCGCTGTACCGCGGGCTGGCGTACGTGGTGCTCGGCACCGAGGCCGTCTCGCAGTTCCCCCAGCGGTACGCCGAGCTGACCACCACCAACGTGCCCGGCACGCCGGTGCCGTACCCGGTGGCGCTGTTCGCGCTGCTGGCGATCCTCACCGCGCTCGTCCTGCACTCCACCGGCGTCGGCCGTTCCCTGTTCGCCATCGGCGCGCAGGAGGAGGCGGCGTTCTTCGCCGGGATCCGGGTCAGGCGGCTCAAGCTGATCCTGTTCGTGGTGTCCGGGACGGTCGCCGCGTTCGCCGGGATCGTCTACACGCTGCGGTACGGCAGCGCCCGCGCCGACAACGGCCTCGGCCTGGAGCTGACGGTGATCGCCGCGGTGCTGCTGGGCGGCGTGGACTTCGACGGCGGCAAGGGCACCCTCGGCGGGGTGATCGCCGGGGTGCTGCTCATCGGGGTCCTGCGCAACCTGCTCATGCTCAACGACGTGGCGACCGAGATCCAGTCGATCGTCACCGGACTGCTGCTGATCGTCTCGGTGCTCACCCCGCGCCTGATCGCCGCGGTCCGGGAGGCGCGCGCCCGGCGCCGCCACCGCGGCGTCGCCGCCGCCTCCGCCTAGCCCTCCGCCCAGCCCTCCACCCCCGGACCCCGCACGGGGTACGTCTTCGAAAGGCAAGTGATCATGAAAGAGCGTCCCTTCGCGCGCCTGCGGGCGGCCCGCTCGGCGGCGGCCCTGGCCACCGCCGGTGTGCTGGCCGTCGCGCTGACCGCCTGCGGCGGCACCACCAAGGACTCCGGTTCCGGCGCGGGGGACGCCGGTCCCGGCCGCGGCGCCTCGGCGAACCCGAACGCGCCGATCAAGGAGGGCCTCAAGCTGGCCTTCCTGCCCAAGCAGGTCAACAACCCGTACCTGACCATCGTGGACCGTTCCGGCATCGCCGCGGCCAAGGACTACAAGGGCGAGGCCAAGGAGGTCGGCCCGTCCGACGCGTCCGCCTCCTCGCAGGTCTCCTACATCAACACGCTGATCCAGCAGCGGCAGGACGCCATCCTGATCGCCGCCAACGACCCCAACGCGGTGTGCGGGCCGCTCCAGCAGGCCCGCTCGCGCGGCATCAAGGTGGTCGCCTACGACTCCGACACCAGCCCCGAGTGCCGGGACGTCTTCATCAACCAGGCGTCCTCGGAGGAGGTCGGCCGCAGCCAGATCAGGCTGCTGTCGGAGCTGATGGGAGGCAAGGGCGAGTTCGCCGTGCTGTCGGCGACCGCCAACGCCACCAACCAGAACACCTGGATCAGGTTCATGCAGGAGGAGCTGAAGAAGCCCGAGTACTCCGGCATGAAGCTCGTCAAGATCGCCTACGGTGACGACGACGACCAGAAGTCCTTCCAGCAGACCCAGGGCCTGCTGCAGGCGTACCCGAACCTCAAGGGCATCATCGCGCCCACCACCGTCGGCATCGCCGCCGCCGCGCGCTACATCTCCGGGTCCAAGTACAAGGGCAAGGTCGTCGTGACCGGGCTCGGCACGCCCAACCAGATGAAGCAGTTCATCAACGACGGCACGGTCACCAAGTTCCAGCTGTGGAACCCCGCCGACCTGGGCTACCTGGCCTCCTACGCCGCCGCCGCGCTGGCCTCCGGGCAGATCACCGGCGCCCAGGGCGAGAAGCTCAGGGCCGGCCGCCTCGGTGAGCGCACCATCGGCGCCAACGGCGAGATCGTGCTGGGCCCGCCCTTCACCTTCGACAAGAGCAACATCGGCCAGTTCGACTTCTGAGCCGCGTCCCCGTCCCCGGGCCGCGCGCCCGGGGGCGGGGGGCCGGAGGGGACGGCGACATGCGACGCGTCTGCTTCCTGCTGAAGGTGCGGCCCGACCGCCTGGAGGAGTACCGCGAACGGCACGCGCGGGTGTGGCCCGACATGCTGGCCGCGCTCCGCGACACCGGCTGGCGCAACTACTCGCTCTTCCTGCGCGACGACGGCCTGCTCGTCGGCTACCTGGAGACCGACGACTTCCAGGCCGCCCTGGACGGCATGGCCCGCACCGAGGTCAACGCCCGCTGGCAGGCCGAGATGGCGCCGTTCTTCGAGGACCTCGACGGCCGCCCCGACGAGGGGATGACGCCGCTCACCGAGGTCTTCCACCTGGACTAGCGCCACGAGCACGAGAGGACTCCATGAGTGACATCCGCGCGGTGAAGGACGCCCTTCGCCGCCAGCACATCGAGACGCCGTCGTGGGCCTACGGCAACTCGGGGACCCGGTTCAAGGTCTTCGGGCAGCGGGGGGTGCCCCGCACGCCGCAGGAGAAGATCGACGACGCGGCCCAGGTGCACCGGTTCACCGGCGTGGCGCCGACCGTGGCCCTGCACATCCCGTGGGACCGGGTGGACGACTACGCCGCGCTGGCCGCGTACGCCGAGGCGGCCGGGGTGCGGATCGGGGCGATCAACTCCAACGTCTTCCAGGACGACGACTACATGCTGGGCAGCGTCACCAACCCCGACCCGGCGGTCCGGAAGAAGGCGCTGAACCACCTGCTGGAGTGCGTCGACATCATGGACGCCACCGGCTCGCGGGACCTGAAGCTGTGGTTCTCCGACGGCACCAACTACCCCGGCCAGGACGACGTCCGCGCCCGGCAGGACCGCCTCGCCGAGGCGCTGTCGGCGGTGTACGAGCGGCTCGGCGACCACCAGCGGTTCCTGCTGGAGTACAAGCTGTTCGAGCCCGCGTTCTACATGACCGACCTGCCGGACTGGGGCGCCGCCTACGCGCACTGCCTGCGGCTCGGCCCCAAGGCGCAGGTCGTCGTGGACACCGGCCACCACGCGCCCGGCACCAACATCGAGTTCATCGTGGCGTTCCTGCTGCGCGAGGGGAAGCTCGGCGGGTTCGACTTCAACTCCCGCTTCTACGCCGACGACGACCTGATGGTGGGCGCGGCCGACCCGTTCCAGCTCTTCCGGATCATGCACGAGGTGGTCCGGGGCGGCGGCTACGACGCCGAGACCGGGGTGGCCTTCATGCTCGACCAGTGCCACAACATCGAGCCGAAGATCCAGGGCCAGATCCGCTCGGTGATGAACGTGCAGGAGGCCACCGCCACGGCGCTGCTGGTGGACGCCGACGCCCTGGGCGCGGCGCAGCGCGCGGGGGACGTGCTGGCCGCCAACGCCGTGCTGATGGACGCCTACAACACCGACGTCCGGCCGCTGCTGGCCGAACTCCGCGAGGAGATGGGCCTGGACCCGGACCCGATCGCCGCCTACCTGCGGTCCGGCTACCTGGAGAAGGTCGTCGCCGAACGCAGGGACGGCGCCGCCGCCGGCTGGGGAGCCTGATCCCCGCCCACCGACCATCCGCCCGATCGACGTCCACCTCCGGCTGACGGGAGAAACGACGGATGCCCCCCACCCCCCGGAAGAGCCCGCGACCCGGCCGTGCCACGGCCCTGATCCTGACGGGCGTGCTGGCGCTGGCGCCGGCCGCCGCCCACGCCC
>DATADI010000645.1:0-3871 GCA_036258615.1 Thermomonospora sp.
CCCCCCGCGAGCCCGGGGCCCCCGCACGTCAACACCCCGGGCAGACCACCCGCAGGCCCGGGGATCCCCCACAGCGGCCACGCACCGAGCGGACCTGCGGGCCCAGGGGTGCCCCACAGCGGCAACCCCCCTTCCCACGCTGCAGGCCCGCAGGTGCCGCACGGCAGTTCCCCGAGTGGACCACCCGCAGGCTCCGGGGTCCCTCACGGCGGCAAACCGTCGAGTGGACGACCCGTCAGCCCAGAGGCTCCCTACAGCAACCCACCGGCCCCCGCTGGAACATTCATGGGCAGCAACTCCCCCAGCGGGCCGCCTGCGTCCCCGGGGGGATCCCGCCGTGGGAACCCACCGAGTAATGCACCCGCGCCTGGGGTGCCCCACGGCGGCAACCCCCGGAGCGGCCCACCCACGCCCCCCAGGGCACCCCATGGCGGCGCTTCCCCGAGCGGGCGGCCCACCGGCCCAGGGACGTACGGCGGCAACCCAGCGAGCGGTCCGCCCGTGCCCCCGGGAACGCCTCTGGCAAGCAACCCGCCGAGCGGGCCGCCTACGCCTCCGGGAAGTCCCCACGGCGGCAACGCTCCAAGCGGACGACCCACTGCCCCGTACGGCGGTGAAGCGCCGAGCGGACGGCCCGCACCAGGGGGTTCGCCAGGGCCTCGGGGGGAGCCGCCGCGTCCGGGTGGCCCGGGTATGCGGCCTCAGCCTCCCCCGCCGGGCGCGGGTCAGCCCCCAGGCAATCGGGGGCAGGTTCCGCCGCGTCCCGGTGCGCCGATGAGGCGGCCGGGGTCGACGCCGCCTCCGCCGGGGGCCTCGTCGCCGTACGACGACGTGCCACCGCCGGGCGGCCACCCCGTGGGAGGACCAGGGCGTGGCGCGCCGCAGGGCGGGCGACGACCGGCCGGTCCCCCACGAGCGCCGGGGCATGGAACGGTGGCCTTCGGCATACCGCGCGGAGAGGCACCCCGTGACCCCCGGTCCCAGGGAGGCCCTCCGGGCCCGTACGGCGGGCCGCCCCACCAAGGGGGCCCTGCGGGTGGACCGCAGGTGCCTCACGGCGGACCTTTGCCGCCCGAACAGCAGCCGAGCGGCCCGGGCAGGCCGTACGAGAGCCGTCCACCGGCCATGGGCCGGCACGGTCAGGGAATGACGCCGGTGCCGGGGGGTGAGCCGCCGGGAGCGGCTTCCCCGGCGGTGCCGTCCGCTGACGCGACGCTCGCCGAGCAGCCCGCCGCACCGGCGGACGGAGGCGGCGGCGGGGCGTCCAGCCTGCTGCGGTCGGGCGCGATGATGGCGCTCGGGACGCTGACGTCGCGGATCACCGGGTTCCTGCGGACCGCCGTGCTGGCGGCGGCGCTGGGCACGGCGGCGCTGGGCGACGCCTACAACACGGCCAACACGATCCCGGTGATCGTGTACGACCTGCTGCTCGGCGGGGTCCTCACGTCGGTGGTGGTGCCGCTGATCGTGCGGGCCAAGGAACGGGACCCCGAGTACGGCGTCCGGTTCGAGCAGCGGTTGTTCACGATGGCGATCTGCGGGCTGGCGCTGGTCACGGCGGCGGCCGTGCTGCTCGGGCCGCTGCTGATCGACCATGTCTACGGCCGGGACTTCACCGGGGACAAGCGGGATCTGGCGGTCCTGTTCACCCGGCTGTTCGCGGTGCAGATCTTCTTCCTCGGCGTGAGCGCGTTCAGCGGGGCGATCCTCAACACGCGCAAACGGTTCGTCGCCCCGATGTGGGCGCCGGTGCTCAACAACATCGTGATCTGCTCCACCGGCGTGGTGTTCATCCTGGTGACGACCGGCGCGATGAGCCCGGAGACGATCACCGGCGGCGAGGTGGCGATCCTGGCGGCGGGCACCATCGGCGGGATCGCGGTGCAGACCCTGGCGCTGTGGCCGTCGCTGCGCTCGTCCGGGTTCCGCTGGCGGCCCCGGTTCGACTTCCAGCCCGGCGAGCTGGGCCAGATGGGCCGGATGGCGGCCTGGACGATGGTGTACCTGGTGCTGACCCAGACGGCGTTCGCGGTCACCACGTCGCTGCTCAACAGCGCGGGCGAGCGGGCCCCCGGACACGGGTACAGCCCGTACTCCTACGCCTACCAGCTCTTCCAGCTCCCGTACGCGATCATCGGGGTCACCGTGATCACCGCGCTGCTGCCGCGGATGAGCGAGCACGCGGCGGAGGGGAAGAGCTCGCTGGTGCGCGACGACTTCTCGTCCGCGCTGCGGCTGGCGTCGGTGATCATCCTTCCGGCGGCGGCGCTGATGGTGGCGCTGGGGCCGGAGATCATCGGGGTGGCGCTGGAGCACGGCGAGATCGACCGGGACGCCGGGCTGGTCATCGCGCACATCATGCAGGTCTTCGCCATCGCGTTGGTGCCGTTCGCGTCGTACCAGCTCATGCTGCGGGTCTTCTACGCGCACAGCGACACCCGCACCCCCGCGCTGATCGCCGTGGCGACGGTGGGCACCAACATCAGCATGGCGGTGATCGCGTACAACGTGCTGCCCGCCGAGCGGATCGCGATCGGCATCGCGGGCGGGTTCGCCATCGCCAACACCGTGGGGCTGACCGTGTCGTGGGTGGTGCTGCGGCGCAAGCTCGGCGGGCTCGACGGCCGCCGGATCGCGGTGGCGCACCTCAAGCTGCTGGTCGCCGTGCTGCCGCTGCTCGGGTTCGCGTTCGGGACCCGGCTGGCGGCGGACGCGGTGCTCGACCCGGGCTTCGTGACGGCGCTGTTGACGCTGGTGGTGGGCAGCGCGGGCGGTGCCGCGCTCTACGTCGTCGCCGCCCGGCTCTTGCGTGTCGCGGAGGTGCGGACGATGCTGAGCACGGTCTCCCGGCGCCTCCCGGGGCGCGGCTGAGCATCACGCTTTCGCCACGAAATCCGTCCGGGATGCGGGACGCGCCGCGATAAGGCGTCCCTGCGAACCGGGCAACCACTACCATGTTGGGGACTACGGCTTGCCGGGCGACACCCTGCGGAACGCAAAGAGGAGGGTCGGAGGCGTAAGCTGCCGCGCCACGATAATGGGACTCGACCACTTGCGCAGGACGTTGCCGTGAGCAATGTCATCATCGAACCCGGTACCCGCCTGTCCGGCCGGTACCGACTCGAGGAGCGGGTCAGCGAATCCGGCGGATCCACTCTGTGGAAGGCGATCGACGAGATCCTGGCGCGTGCCGTCGCCGTCCGGACGTTCGACGCCGACTTCCCCCGTGTCGCCGAGGCCGTCACCGCGGCCCGCGCCGCCAGCCGCCTGACCGACCCCCGGCTCACGCAGGTCTTCGACGCCGACGACAGCGGCGAGCAGGCGTACGTGGTGAGCGAGTGGGCGGCCGGCGAGAGCCTGGAGGACATGCTCAAGCGGGCGCCGCTGGAGCCCGGCCGGGCCGCCACCCTGCTCTACGAGGCCGCCGAGGCCATCGCCACCGCGCACGCCGCGGGCCTGGCGCACCTGCGGCTGTGCCCGCAGGACCTGCTGTGGACGACCGGCGGCACCGTCAAGCTGCTCGGGGTCGGGGTCGACGCGGTGCTCGCCGACGTCCGCGCCGACGACCCCGCCCTCCAGGACGTCCGCGCGCTGGGCCGGATGCTGTACGCGTCGGTCACCGCCCGCTGGCCGGGCGACCCCGGCGACAGCTCCCTCCCGGCCGCGCCCGAGGACGGCGGGGTGTACCGGGCCGCCCGCCAGGTGCAGGCCGGGGTGCCGCCCGCACTCGACGCGATCATCTGCCGGGCGCTGGGGCTGCCGCTGCCGAACGGGCAGGAGCCGCTGGCCACCCCCGCCGACCTGGCCGCCGCGCTCAAGGGCGTGCCGCGCACGCCGCTGCCGCTGTTCGCCGGGCCCGCCGTGGGCCCGC
>DATADI010000646.1:0-10917 GCA_036258615.1 Thermomonospora sp.
CCCCCCCGCCTACGCCTAGCAACATCTGTCCGGCACGCGACTCCCCGGCCGCTCGTCCCGGTGCCAGCATGCGAGCACGACACACGCAAGCCGATGCCGTCCGGGTGAGGTGTCCATGACCGAGCAGTGGCGGAAGAGTTCCCACAGCGGCACCCCCAACGACCCGACCTGCGTGGAGGTGGCCGCGTTGTCCACAGGGCTGGGGATCCGCGACTCGAAGGACCCGCACGGCGGACGACTGACCGTACGCCCGTCCGCGTTCGGGTCGCTCGTCCACCAGATCAAGACCGGGTCCCTGAACGGCACCTGACCCCGGCGGCCCTCGCATCCGTGCCGCAGGGCTCCGAGGGGCTCAGATCGCGTGCCGCCAGGCGGCGCCGGGCAGGTCCCGGGGAACGCCGTCGCCGTCCCGCAGCACGATCTCGGGGGCCTCGGTGGCGAACCCGATGACGTGGAAGGCGCGGCGGCCGTCGTCCTCGAAGAGTTCCCGCAGGGCGGCCACGTGCTCCTCCGGGACCGTGAAGAGCAACTGGAAGTCCACCGAGTCGCCGAGGAGCAGCGCCGTGAGGTCGGCGCCGCTGCGCTCGGCGACCTCGGCGACCGCGTCCACGACCGGCAGCGCCTCCTCCTCCACCACGAACCCGACACCGCTGCGCGCGGCGATCGACACGATGCCCGCCTTGAGCCCGTCCGAGGTGTCCTGGCAGCTCGTCACCAGCCCGCTGGTGCTGAGCCGACGCCCCTCGGCGACCAGCGCCTCGGGTCTCCTCCAGGCCCTCAGCAGCGACTCCTCGGCCGCCGCGGAGAGCCTCGTGCCGGTCTCGTCCAGGCCGCCGAAGTACCGCTGCGCGGCGGCGGCGATCCCGGTCGGGCCGGTGACGCACAGCCGGTCACCGGGCCGGGCCCCGCTGCGCAGCAGCGACCGTCCGGCCTCGACCACGCCGACCGCCGACGCCGATAGGATCAGCCGTTCCGCCGTGCCGATGTCGCCGCCGACGTTCGGCGCGCCCACCCGGCCGCAGGCGTCGTCGATGCCCCGCAGCACCCGGGCGAACTCCTCGTCCGGCATCGTCCTGGGGTAGCGGACGACCGACAGCAGGGCGATCGGCTGGGCCCCCATCGCGGCGATGTCGCTGAAGTTGGCCATCGCCAGGTAGTAGCCGAGGTCGTGGCCGTCGAGATAGCCGAGCTCGTAGAGGCCGAACTTCACGCCCCGGACGTAGTCCGACCCGAGGACCAGCTCCTGGGCGCCGTCGAGGCGGAACACCGCACAGTCGTCCTGGGCGTCGGCGCCGGCCAGCAGCCGCGCCGTCTGCCCCCCGGTCAGCCGGTACGACCGGCCGGTCTGGCCGGCGAACATCGGGCCGATGATCGAGGCCAGCCGGGTGGGTTCGTCGGAGGCCGTTCCCTTGTCCGTTTCCGACATCTCGGACTCACCTTTCCGCGACGCTCACCGGCATCAGGTCATGCGCCAGCCGGAGACCCGGGCCAGGGTCGCTCGCAGAAGTTCCTTGCGCACGACCACGGCGTAATCCCATTCCGGGTCGGCGATGCCGAGGAGTTCACCGGCGATCGACCGTAGGTACTGCCGGCGCATCGTGCGCGCCACACCATACACGCGGTGCCGGGATCTGTCAGCGCAGTAGAAGTACGGAAGTCCGTGCCTGCCCAGCCATTTGAGATCATTGACACCGGTCAACTCGGAGGCGCCCAGCCCGTCCCTGGTCATCGCCTTGTGCACGGCGTCCAACTCCAGGGGAAGAAGGTGCATATGGGCGTGCGTGATGCAGGCCGATCCGTCCATCAGCGGGGACGATCCGTGTTCCATGATGATCGGCGGGCCGAATGTCGCGGTGTACTGGTCGTGCAGCAGGCCGAGGGCGTCCTCGACCTCGTTCCCGTGATCGCCGACCACCTCGCCGAAACTGAGATAGTGCTCGTTGGAGGCCAGCAGCAGGTGCCCCACCGTCAGCGGTGACATGTCCGCGATCAGGGTCAGGCCGGGGCTGCGGCAGATGATCCGGGACGCCGGATTCCCCTGGTAGGTGCGGGAGAACTCGGTGTCGGCGGCCCCGGACAACTCCTGGCAGAGATCCGCGCCGGCGCACCGGACGGCCCCTGGTCCGACCATCGGGCATCAGCCAATCTTCATGGGGCCGACAGGCCGCTCATTTAGAGGTGGACCGCAATGGGGAGTATCTCCGTGTGCTGCCATTGCGATCGGCTTGGTACTACATTGAAGCACACGCCTGCCCTGTCGTTAAGTCTCGAGATCGGAGTTTGGCGGATGCGGCTGACTGTGGCACGTGGCACAGACCGAACCGTGATCATGCTGGCGACCGTCGGACTGGTGGGCAGGCAGTACGACTTTCCGTCCGAGTCGTTTTGGGATTCTCCCGGGAACGGTCCGGTGCTGTTGCACATTACATTGATCGGCGTGGCCGGGTCGTTCGGTGTTCTGGCGCCATTCGAGACGTACGCCCGGCGCCGGACGCTCGGGCGGCGGATCGCGATGCGGCGGCACGTCCTCACGGTGTTCGGGCAGTTGCTGGCGCTGGCGGCGGCGGCGGACCCGCCGGTGCCGCTCAGCGATCCGGGGCTGCACATCTGGCGCAAGAGGCGCACCCTCAAGCATCCGGTGCGCGGCGAGCTCATCAGGGTCGCCACGTACCGGCTCGGCTCCGCCCCGGCGACCCGGGCGCTCCGGCCCACCCAGGGCGTGGGGGTGGTGGGGCTGTGCTGGCAGCTCAACCAGGAGGTCGGCACGGACGTCGGCGGGCTCGTCGCCCGGTTGCCCGATGAACGGAGCTTCGAGGAGCACCGCCAGCGGAACGGCCCGGAGGCCGTCATGGGTCTGTCCTGGCGGGACTTCAACCGCTTCCGTCACCGTGGCGCGGTCTTCGCCAGCCCGGTGCGGAACTCGCGCGGGAGCTTCGTCGGATGCGTCAGCTTCGATGCCGCGCATGGTTACGATGACCTGGACTGTCATCGGATGTGGCACGAGCTGAACACGCTCTGCACGGTCATCGGCCAGGACGGGTTCGACAATGTCTGAGGCACGCCGGGCCGGTGACGGTCCACCGGATCCGGGCGACGTCACCCGGGTGACCTGCGCGAGCTATGACGCGCTCGCCGGCGAGTACGCCGACGCCACCGAGGACTACGCGAGGTTCCCCGGGCTCCGGGACGAGGTGGTCGACTTCGAGCGGGCGCTGCCGCCGGGGCCTCCGGTGCTGGACCTCGGCTGTGGCGGCGGCCGGGACAGCAGGCTCCTGGCGGATCTCGGCCGGCGGGTCCTCGCGGCCGACTTCGCCATGTCCATGGTGCGGTGCGCGCGGTCGCGGTCGGCGGCCCGGTCCCGCGCCCTGGGGTTCGTCCGGCTCACCATGGTGGACCTCCCCTTCGCCGACGACCGGTTCGCCGGCACGTGGGCCTCGGGCAGCCTGCTGCACCTGCCCTCGGCGGTGTTCCCCCGCGTCCTGGCGGAGGTGCTCCGGACGCTCGTGCCGGGCGGGACCGCCGCCATCAGCATGCGCGCGGGGACGGGCGAGGACTGGCGGACCGGCGGCTCGCTGGCGGGACGCCGGTGGTTCACGCTGGTCGACCCCGGCGACTTCGCGCGCGGCATGACGCGGGCGGGTTTCCGGCGGGTGCGCATCCGGGAGACCGGCCGGCCGGACTGGTTCGTGGCGTACGGGGAGAAGTAGCTACTTCCAGTTGTCGGGGTCCCAGTTCGGCGTGGCCTTGCGGATCCCGCCCCGCGGGTCGTCGACGTCGCCGAAATAGCGCGGGATCAGATGGATGTGCAGGTGGTCGACGCTGCGCCCGGCGGCGCGCCCCTCGTTCACCCCGATGGTGTATCCGTGGGGCGGGTCGTATTCCTCGACCAGTGTCCGCCGTGCCAGCAGCAGCAGCGAGTAGGAGTCGGCCAGCTCTTTGTCATCGAGGTCGAAGAACGACTCGATATGCCTTTTCGGGACTATCTCCACATGTCCCGGTGCGGACGGGTAGTTGTCGTACCTGGCGAAGAAGGTGTCGTTCTCGCACATGATTCTGTTCAGCTCCGGATCGTGCCGGCGGCAGAAGATGCAGTCGTCGGTCCGGGTTCCGGGCGTTCCGCCGGTGTTCCGGGGTTCCCCGGCGCGGGCGAAAAGCTCCGCGCGCATCCGCTTCGCCAGTTCCTGGAGGAACGCGACCGCCGTGAGCGTTCTTTTCCGGTTCCGTCGTCCGGCTCCCGCACTCGCAGCGAACATGAGATCCGATCTCCTTGGCAGAGGGTGACGGGCCGTGCAGTAGTCTGCCCCATGCTGCCGGGAGTGGCGTGAGGATCCCCCCCACATGCGGAAAGCGCATGCGTGGGGCAACGCCCCACCCGGCGCGTTACGATTACCGGCCTCCCGGCGTTTTCCCAGGCGGGCGTGCTGATCGTGGGCTGTGTCGAGTCCTGTCTATTTGCGCTCCGTGGTCGCATGAGTTTGCCGCTGTTTCGGTGACTTCCCGCCCGTCGTCGGAAGCCCGTGACATGCCACGGCGAGCGGCCTGGGCACGGGCGACGAAACAGGCCGGCGGAGTCGGACCTGAGTCGCCAGGCATCCCACGCCTGCCGGGCGCCCGGTGGCCTGACCCGACTCTCTCGTCCACTGACACGCCCTTGGCCCTGCGTACCGCAGTCTCTGAAGCCGCCGTACGGGATCAGGTCGCCGTGGAGGTCGGCGGATAGGTGAGCACCCGGCCGTCGGCGAGGTCCAGCCGCCACGAGTCCCCCGGGCCGGGACGTACGGCGAGGTGCCATTGGTCGGACAGCACGATCCTCTGGCCGCCCGAGTTGAAGACCACCCAGGAGAGCGGAGTGGTGTTCCTCAGGGCATCGACCTCGGCGGCGTCCATGTCGGTGAGCGAACGAGGTGACGCGCCCGGTGCCTTGATGGAGCCGATGGTCCGCGTCACCGTTCCGGTGTAGTCGAGAACGACGCCGTTGGACAGTCGCAAACCGAACGTCGGCCGTAGGCGTACCTCGGCGACGTGCGTGTGGCGGAGGTGGAGGATCTTCCGGCCCTCGGTCTCTTCGTATTCCATGGGGCCTGGCTCCCTCCGCCCGGGGGCCGGGCGGAGGCGGGGAATGGTGGTCAGACGGCGATGTCCATTTCCGGGCCGATGTACTCCTCGGCCTGGACGACCTTGCCGTCTTTCACGGTCGCGATCTGGACGAGGTGCACGTTGGTGCCGTCGAGCGTCGTCGACATCTGCGCGAAGAAGCCGTTTTCGGTCAACGTGTAACGGGGGTTGCGGAAGGGCGGGAGGCCGCCCCGGCTGTGGACCGCGTCGATCGCCTCCTTGAGCGTCATCCACTTGTCGTCGGAGCTGTGCCACACCCGGCAGTCCGCCGTGCACAGCTCGTAGAACAGGTCGACGTCCTGGATCGCGCGCATCCAGCCCTGGGCGAGTTCCTCGTTGCTCGTCACTGCCATGGCGTCCGCCCTTCTCCGTCGCGCCGGATCGGTGTGACGCGGCGCACAGCAGGGAGTGTCGCACATCATATATGAAATAACAAGGGTGAGCCGGCCCGCCGTCCGTGCGGCTAGAAACCTCCGAAACCGCCGTAGTCGCCGACGCCGTGGCTGCTGTGGTGGCTGGTGCCTCTCGCGAGGCGTTCGCGGCTGCGGCGGGTCGGCACCGGCCACCGTGGCCGGTTGGTGGACCAGGCGGAGGGCCCCTGGTGGGGCTTCTCCCACGGGCCGAACTCCGCCCACCACTCGGCGAAGGTGAGCGGGTGGCCCGCCGCCGCGCAGTCGGCGGCCACCGCCTTCTTCGCCGCGTCGTCCCAGCGCACCCTCGTGATCCCGTACTCGTACAGCTCGTCGCCCACCACGGCCAGCGGCGAGGGCCCCCGCGCGGAGGAGTCCGCCCGCAGCCGCCCGTCCCCGGCGTCGTGCCGGAAGACCACGGCGACCTTCTGCCCTTTCCGCACCCAGCCCCACACCGAGCGGTGCGCCACGGAGGCGAGCCGGTCGTGCCGCTCCCGCGCGGCCCGTTCGGCGCGTTCCTGTTCCTGGCGGACCGCGTCCGCCCGAGCGCGGATCTCCTCATGCACCGCCCGGTACCGCTCCTCGGCCCGAGCCCACCGCGCCGTGTACTCCGCGCGCCGCCTCCGCTGCTCGGCCCGGTACCCGGGCAGCCACCGGACGCGCCGCCACCAGGAGACGGGGGCCTTCCACACGGCGGCGGCGTACGCGGCGTCCTCCTCGAACCGCCGCCGGGCCGCCGTCCACCGCTCCCGGTCCTCCTCGGTGCCGGGCACCCGTACGGGGCCCTTCCCCGCACCCTCACCGACCCACAGCGTCACCGCGTACAGCCCACTCAGAACGGGCGCGACCTCGATCATCTCCTCGTCCCGGGACACGTTCGCTCCTTCCCACCCATCCAGTCAACGTCACGACCCCTGCCCCGCCAAGGAGACGACGAGCCCCCGCTCTCGTACGATCGCGGACGGCACAAGGGAGGCGCGGATGAACGGTGGCTGGGCCGTCCTGTTGTCGACGGGCGGCGGTGCCCTCGCCACGATCCTCGGGGTCGTCATCGGCGGGCTCCTGGGCCGACGCGGCGAGGAACGGAAGTGGGTCCGCGACACGAGGGTGGAAGCCTTCGTGACCTTCCTCCAGGAGTACGTCGCCCTGGAGATCGAACTACGGGAGGCCTACAACGCCCGCCGGCCGGACACCGCGGACTGGAAGTCCTACAACGCGTCCCTGGCCACGCTCAGCCTGATCGCACCCCGAGAGGTGAGCGCCGCGGTGGAGCCCATGAACCAGGCCGTCCGCGACATGCTCGTGCTGGCCGACGCCCCGGTCATCGACCACGCGGAATACGAACGAGTGCACACGGCGATGCTCCGGGCCTACCTGGCGTTCGTCAACGCCGCACGACACTCCCTGGACCGCCGGAACCAGCCACTGGAGTCCCTGGTGGGAGGCCCCCCTCCCTGGCACATGGTCCGCCGCTGGCTCCCCGACCCCTCCGGTGAACGCTAGGGGAGGATGGAGTCGACGTAGCCGCCGTCGGCTCTCAGGGCGCCGCCGGTGGTGGCGGAGGCGAGGGGGGAGCTGAGGTAGACGACCATGTTGGCGATCTCCTCGGGCTCGATCAGCCGTTGGAGCAGGGACTGGGGGCGGTGTGCGCGCATGAAGGCGCGCTGGGCCTCGTCCCAGGGCAGGGCGCGGTCGACCAGGGAGTAGACGAAGTCCTCGACTCCGCCGGTGTGGGTGGGGCCGGCGATGACCGCGTTGACGGTGACGCCGGTTCCGGCGGCCTCCTTGGCGAAGCCGCGGGAGACCGCCAGCAGGGCGGTCTTGGTCATCCCGTAGTGGATCATCTCCGCCGGGATCACGATGGCCGAGTCGCTGGCCACGTACAGCACGCGTCCCCAGCCGCGGCGCGTCATGCCGGGCAGGTAGGCGCGGGTGAGGCGGATCGCGGCCAGCACGTTCACCTCGAAGTACCGCCGCCACTCGGCGTCGCTGATCTCCAGTGCCGGGGTGGCGCCGAAGATGCCGAGGTTGTTGACCAGGACGTCGATGTCGGGCAGGGCCGCCACGACGCGCTGCGCGCCCTCCTCGGTGGCCAGGTCGGCGGCGACCCCGGTGACCTGGGCTCCCGGGACCTCGGTGCGCAGGTCCGCCGCCGCGGCGTCGACCGTGCCGTGGGAACGTCCGTTGACCGCCACGTGCGCGCCCGCGCGGGCCAGGCCGGTGGCGATGGCGGCGCCGATGCCCTGGGTGGAGCCGGTGACCAGGGCCGTCTTGCCTGAGAGATCGATGTTCATGGGACGGGACCTTCCCCGGCTGGAGACATAAACGACCGGCTATCGGACCCTTCGCCTTTCGCATGGATGATCCGTTGGTCAGGGTCGTGCGGCTTGTCATGATGGCCTCGTCGTCCGGCCGGGCCGGGCGCGTCGGGGAAGGGACGCATGGAGCTTCGTGAGGTCGAGGCGTTTCTCACGGTGGCCGAGGAGCTGCACTTCGCGCGGGCGGCGGGACGGCTCGGCGTCACCCCGGGCCGGGTCAGCCAGATGATCCGCGCCCTGGAGCGGGAGATCGGCGCGGCGCTGTTCGAGCGCACCAGCCGCCGGGTGCGGCTGACGCCGCTCGGGGAGCGGTTCCGGGCGCGGGCCGGGGCGGGGTACGACGACCTGACGTGCGCGCTGCTGGAGGCGCGGACCGCCGCGCGGAACGTCGGGGGCACGCTGCGCGTCGGGCTGCTCCCGGGCATCGGGGACCGGGTGACACCGCTGGTGGCGGAGTTCGAGGCCCGGCACCCGTGCTGCGAGGTGGTGTCCAACACCCTCCCGTTGCCCGCCGGGCTCATCCCGTCCGAGCCGCTGGAGAGCGGGGAGTGGGACGTCGTGGTGGCGTGGGCTCCGTGGGGAGGCGCGGCACAGGT
Source organism: Thermomonospora sp. (assembly GCA_036258615.1). GTDB lineage: Bacteria > Actinomycetota > Actinomycetes > Streptosporangiales > Streptosporangiaceae > Thermomonospora. The sequence goes on from DATADI010000646.1 coordinate 8,440, forward strand.
GGCGTCCGCGGGCATCGTCGTCGGCCCCGCGCTGGCCGAGTGCCCCCGGGCGGTGCTCGTACCGCGTGACGACCCGCTCGCCCGGCGGGACGCGGTCAGCCTGGACGACCTCACCGGCCGGGAACTGCTCAACCCCGGCACCACCATGGGCGCGGAGCTGCGGGACCACTGGCTGCAGCTGCCGACCCGCTCCGGCCGTCCCCTGCGGTACACCGGCGACGACATGGTGACCATGGCGGGCGGACGGAACCTGACCGCCGAGGACATGATGATGCTGGTCGCCCGGGGCCGGGGCCTCTACATCACCGTGACCACGCTGCTGGAGCGCTTCCCGCACGCCGGGCTGGCCGTGGTGCCGATCGTGGACGCCCCTCCGAAGGTGCTGGCCCCGATGTGGATGGCCGCCGCCGAGACCGCGACCATCCGTGCGTTCGCGGCGCTGCCCCGGCGTCTCGCACTGGCCCGCTGAGCGGAGGTCACGTCCCGTGGAGGGCGACGTAGTCGCGGGCGACGCGGCGGATCGCCTCCACGGGGGGCCGGGTGCGCCCCGTCGCCGACCAGGCCAGCGCCGAGGTGCACGGCGTCAGGTCGGTGACATCGACGTACGTCACCGCCGGGCGGTCATAGAACACCCGGGCCGCGGCGGGCAGGAACGCCATCGCCTGCCCCGTGGTGACGGCGTGCAGCAGCGCCTCCATGTCGGTCACCACCGGCCCGTACCGGACGGGTGAGCCGTCGGGGCGCGGATCGACCGCCCAGAAGTCCCGCCACACGCGCGGCACCCGCGGCGGCAGGGCGACCACCGGATGCTCGGCGAGGTCGGCGAGCCGGATCGCGGGGCGGTCGGCGAGCGGGTCGGTGCTGGGCAGGCAGGCGACGCGGGGCTCGGTCGCCAGGTGCTCGATCTGGATGCCGGGCGGCACCGGCGGCCGGAGCAGCACCACGTCCACGTCGCCGCTCAGCAGCCGCCCGGTGACGTCGGCGAAGTCCAGGCCGCGCAGCTCCACGGTGATCTCCGGGTGGCGGTCGGCCAGCTCCCGCAGGATCCACCGGGAGTGCGGCATCGACGCCTCCGCGCCGACCGTGCCCACGGCGAGCCGTCCGGACGCCTCGTCACCGTGCCTGCGGGCGGTGCGCAGCAGCCGGTCCATGGCCCCGACGACCGCCTCCGCCTCCGGGTACAGGGCCAGGCACGCGGTGGTCGGCTCCACGGTGCGGCTCGTCCGGTCGAACAGGCGCACCCCGAGGTGGCGTTCCAGGGACCGGATCTGGCGGCTCAGCGCGGGCTGGGTCATGTGCAGCCGCGCCGCCGCCCGGCCGAAGTGCAGCTCCTCGACGACGACCGTGAGCAGCCGGAGCTGGTGGACGGTCGGCTCGGCCATACCGCAGAGCCTATGCATCATGCAGGCATTTCGCGGCCCCTTTTCCGGGTGAGGGCCCGCGCCAGGCGGTGGACGCCCTGCGCCAGGTCCGCCTCGGAGGCCGCGACACCATAGCTGATGCGCAGGTAGGGGCCGTCCGGCTCGGCGGGGAAGTACTGGCGGCCGGCGCTCACGATGACGCCCTCCCGGCGGGCGGCCTCGGCCAGGGCGACGTCGTCGGTGCCGTCCGGGAGGCGGGCCCACAGGTAGAGGCCGCCGGTGACCGGCTCCACCCGCAGGTCCGGGAGGTCGCGGGCGAGGGCGACCGCCAGGGCGTCGCGCCGGGCCAGCAGCGCCGCGCGGACCGTACGGCGGTGGCGGGTCCAGGCGGGAGAGCTGACCAGCTCCAGGGCCGTCTCCTGGAGCTGCCGGGACGGGAAGAACGAGTCCACCAACTGCACGGCGCGGACCCGTTCGGCGACCGGTCCCCGGGCGGTCAGCGCCGCGACCCGCAGGCTCGGCGAACTGGCCTTGGTCAGCGAGGCGATGTGCAGGACCTGGCCGTCCGGGTCGTCGGCGGCCAGCGGCGGGGGCGGCGGCTCGATCGCCAGGTGCCGGGCGAAGTCGTCCTCGATGACGAACGCCCCGGCGGCCCGCGCCACGGACAGCACCTGCGCGCGGCGTTCGGGGGACAGCACCGCGCCGGTCGGGTTGTGGAACGTGGGCTGGCAGTAGAACGCCCGCGCCCCCGTCATCGCGAACGCGTCCGCGAGCAGGTCGGGGCGTACGCCGTCGCGGTCGACGGGCACGGGCACGGCGTGCAGCCCGGCGGCCCGCGCCACCGCCAGGACCCCCAGGTAGGTGGGCGACTCGACCAGCAGCGGCGCGCCCACGGGGAGCAGCGCCCGCAGCGCGACGCTGATGGCGTGCTGGCCCCCGTCGGTGATCAGGACGTCCGCGGGGGTGACGTCGCCGCCGATCGTCCGGGCGAACCAGGCGCGCAGCCCGTCGATCCCGGCCAGCGGCGGGCGCTCCCAGGCGTCCGGCCTGCGGGCGGCCCGCGCCGCGGCCGTCGCCAGCGCCCGCAGCGGCTGCAGGGACGGCGGCAGGTAACCGC